>NZ_CP102278.1:2277500-2577500 GCF_025149915.1 Coprococcus eutactus | reverse complement strand
TAATACCAACGGAAGTGGCTATGATCTTGTACTTGGTTCCGGTGCATTCATAGATAATTTTGAGGATCAGATCATAGGCCATAAGCCGGGAGAGACATTCACTGTAACGGCTACATTCCCAGAAAATTATGGTGAGACAAGCCTTGCGGGCAAGGAGGCGGAGTTCAAGACTACTCTCAACTATATCAAGATTGATAAGCCTGCCACATACAACGATAAGCTTGTTTCAGACAACACAGATTACAAGACGACAAAGGAGTACGAGGAATCTGTACGTGAGGAGCTGAATAAAAGCAAGGAGGATTCAGCCCTTGCAAGTGCACAGAGCGATATCATGACCAAGGTCATCAACAACTGTAAGATCTCGAATCTCTCTGCAGAAGAGGTACAGGCAAGTGCACAGCAGCTTGTGACATCCATCAAGAGTCAGGCTGAGAACTACGGTATGGATTATGCAACATATATCAAGTACTATTATGGATATGATGACGAGGATGCATTTGCTCAGGTTATATACAATATCTGCGAGGAGTCTCTGAAGGAGAAGATGGTAATGTGTGCCATAGCGAAGGCTGAGGGACTGACAGTTACAGATCAGGAGACTGATGAATATATTGCTGATTATGCAGCCAAGAACAATGTTGATGAGGAGAGCGTTAGAAGCAATGTGTCAGCTATTGACATCAAGTACAATGCTCTTGCTTACAAGGTCATGAACGATGTGCTTTACAAGGATGCGAAGGCTGTGGATGCGACAACAGCAGCTGCAACAGAAGCTACAACAGCAGAAGATACAGATACAGAAGCAGATACAGAAGCAGATACAGAAGCAGCAGAGTAAAGTGCTGGATATATAAAAGATAACGAAGGGGTAAGCGAAAAATATTATGAGAGCTAAGAAGATAATAGCAGCCGGAATCATGGCGGCGATGTGTGCGGGACTTATGACCGGATGCAGCAGCAACAAAAGCCAGTTTAACAAGTATTCAAAATGCGCAGTGGTGGACAAGGCAGCATATACTGATATAGAGTATGTCCCGGCTTCCAGAGAGGTTACAGATGACGATGTTCAGAGTTCTATAGATAGTTTCTGCAACGATAACTCTGAGACAAGCGAAGATAAGACCAGCGCCATAAAAGATGGCGATAAAGTTAACGTTGACTATGTTGAGACGATATCCGGAACGGAGAAAGACAGCAAGACAGGTTATTCTCTTACTATTGGCAACAATACATTGGGTGACGGCAGTGATGATCAGCTCATAGGCAGCAAGGCTGGTGACGTGAAGGAGATCACTGTTACATATCCAGACGATTATTCAGATACCACAGTGGCAGGACTGACTGCGACTTACAAGGTTACCGTAAACTATATCTCGGTCACAACAGTGCCGGAGTACACAGATGCACTTGTAAAGAAGGCTTCAGGTGGAGAGTACACCACAACGGATGCATACACAGAGCACCTCAGGAAGGACCTTCAGACAGATAAGGACAAGTCAGCTGATGATGAGGATAGAACCTCAGTCCTCAAGGCGGTAGAGGAGAAGGTCACATTTGACAAGTATCCAGAGGATGAGATAAAGACATATATCCAGACAACTGTAGACAATGCAAAGCAGAATGCAGAGAATTATGGAATAGATTTCAGCACTTATATGGCATATTTCTACGGATGCAGCGATGAGGCAGCGTTCCTTGAGAAGCTTCATACAATAGTTGAGAGCGTCATGAAGGAGAAGATCGTAGTATCATGTATAGCTCTTGACAATAACCTGATAGCTGACGATGCGGACGTGAAAGCATACAGGGCCAAGGTTGTTGAAGAGAACGATCTGGAGAGCGATGAGGACGTTGACAAGTACTATTCAGAGGACGACCTAAACTTCTATGCGACGGAGGAGAACGTCCTTGATTTCCTTATGAAGAGAGCGGTGGAGACGACTGCGACAGCAACTGATGCGGACAGTGAATCTGCGACAGATGAGAGTACAACAGAAGAATAAATAGCTGATGTAACATATCGCATGTAAGGCGGTGGAAGTAGACGATATTTCCACTGCCTTTTTGCATATAAGGGATTGTGCATTTTGAATAATTTTGTCTTTGTAGTTTAATCATGTTGACTAAAACAAAATATGTATATAAAATGAAAAAGAATTAATATTATTTAAAACAGGGAAGTGGTGTTCCTGTATGGCAACACCTGTCTGAAGGCTGTAAGACTGGCTAAGTGGACAGGATCAGGGCATGGGATGCACCTGACCGGGAAAGAGAAAGGGGAATTTATGAGAAAAGGCATTGCAAGCAAGTGTCTGTGCATTGCTCTTGCCTCCGCGATGGTATTCGGTGATGTGGGAATAGTGTCAGCGGCGGAGAGCAGCTCGGCAGACAGCAAGGAAGCGGTCAGTGTAGTGGCTGACGAGAGCACAGCAGATGTGGCGGTGAGTGCCCCGCGTGTAGACTATTTGAATGTTGACGAGGAGTACGGATCAGACATAAGGATAAGTGCAGGGGGAGCTGGCTGTAAGGCGGTACTTTATATCAACGGCAAGAAAGCGGCGGAAGAGTCATATGATTATGATTCATATTATCTGAGCGTGAGCAAGGAGATAGATGCCGTTCCGGGAGCAACCTACACAGTGGAGGTCAGGATTGCCAATTCTGAGGGCACGGTGGTTAAGTCCCAGGAGAAATTGGTTGCTGCGTCAGTTGGTTTTAGGAGTGGTACATCGGCAATAACAGCCGAAAGCATAAGTGGAAAGGTGAGTGAGACCGGTATAAAGCAGCCGGACGGAATTCGTGTGTCAGCGAATATCCACAATCAGAATGGCCACAATTATAAGTATGAGGTTTACAGATCAACAAAGTCAAATGGCGGTTTCAAGTGCATCTACAAGGGAACTTCCTCAGAGAGCTGGCGCCTGGAGTATGTTGACACCACGGCAAAGGCGGGAGCAGCATATTACTATAAGGTAAGGATACTCAGAGGAACAAGTGAGTATGTTACGTCAGATAAGGTTCTGGCGGTGTCTGGAGCTGCGGGAGTTCGTTATGGAAAGCCTGAGTGCAGCTTTGATGCATATGTATCAGGAAGAGATAAGGGTGCAAACGGAACTGTTAATCTGAGTATATGGTCGGACTTGGCAAACAGATATGATATATACCGTTCTACCAGTGCGACGAAGGGCTTTAAGAAAATAGCTACGGCATATGCAAATTATTACACTGACGCAAAAGTGAAAAAGGGAACTGTATATTATTACAAGATAATTCCAATGTACTATGATTCGACAACCGGTAAGACGATTACTGGTAACACGACAAAAGCCGTTGCAGCAAAGTATCTTATGGACGGTTCGGCACCAACACTCACACAGGTTGGCACAAATTCAATGAAGTGTGAATGGTATGCAGAAAACAGCGCAGATGTGTCATATGAGGTATGGTGCAGAAGATCAGATGTGGTAGGTGACGCATTTGTAAAGAAGGCTGTCACAAAGAAAAATTCATGCGTCATCAAGGGCCTTGCAGCAAATGGCGAGTATGATGTGAAGATACGCACAGTAAAGAAGGCTGGAAGCGTAGTAAAGTATGCTATGAGTGCAAGCAGCAGACGTATTATGGGATACACAAGCTCGGTACAGGATCTGAATAGGACTCCTGTAAAGTCAAATGCAGATTCCAAGACAGTTGCAGTTTATTACCAGATGACATGGTACAGAGACTGGAATGCATCGGGCTACAAGATAACAGCTTACAACAACTATACAAACAAGAAAGAGACGGTCAAGACAATCACATCCGGAAAGACTACATCCTATACATTTAAGAACACGGGAGTAGTTGGAAAGGAGCTTAAGTACACCGATATAGAGGTACTGCCATACAAGGGAAAGACCATCGGTGTATCAGAATATGATGGATATGAGCTTAACACGCTTCCAAGTCCTGCGAAGGTGAAGGTCTCAAGAAAATCCGGTACAGCAGTCACAGTTGCATGGACAGCGGTAAAGGGCGCAACGGAATATACAGTGGTCAGGACCACGGCTCTGGGTGTCACACAGACTTTGGCAACGGTAAAGGGAACCTCATATGTAGATACACATGTGACAAATGGACTGGGATATACATACAGCGTGTATGCGTCAACATCAAAGACGGCGTTCAACAGTGGATGGAGTGCAGGGTATGGTATATATTTCCACAAACTCTCAACGCCTCAGATCAAAGCGGTCACAAACCCTGTAAAGGGAACCGCGTCAGTAAAATGGGCAAAGACTGCTAACACAAAGGTGTACAAGGTATATCGTTCAGATAAGGCAAACGGAAAGTATGTACAGGTTGCTTCGACGTCCAAGAATGTGTGTGTATATGCAGATAAGAAGCTTAAAAAGGGAAAGACGTACTACTACAAGGTAGTTGCCTACACAATAAATGACTGCGGACAGACAGTAAAGTCAGCGGCATCCAAGGCAAAGGGCGTCAAGATAAGCAAATAAAGGGAAAGGGGTAGAGTATGAAGAAAAAGATAATCAGCAAAGCATTATGCGTAGCGCTTGCCTCTGTACTGATGTTTGGAGAGGCTGCGCCGGCTATGGCGGCTACCAAGAGCCTGGATCAGGGACAGGCTGTTGTTGCAGAGGATACATTTTCTGCTTCAATAGACGGAATAGAAGCAGGAAATTCTGCTACAGTGACAGATAACCATGTTGGGATAAGTGCCTGGGGCTCAGGAACGAGTGCCAAATTATATGTAAATGGAGTTGAATTCGAGTCACGAAAGACGTCATATGGATACTGGGATATAAACACAGATTTCTACGGAAAGGCCGGTGTGACATACACATTTAAGCTTGAAGCCGAGGGAAGTGATGGCTCAACAGTCACAAAGACTTTCAACAGAAAGTTTGAAACTCCTGTTTTTGATAAAAGTACGACACGCGGCTGGTGGAACAGTGAGATAGACGAGACCGGCTACTCTAAATATGCATCACTATACGTAAATACAGAATTTTTATCAAGAGTTTCGGCTAAATACGACTATTATGTATACAGATCGACAAATCCAAAGACCGGGTTCAAGAAGATATCCAGCAACACGGTGTATGGCGGAACGAACTGTTACAATTATGACTACAATGCAGCATATGGAAAGACGTACTACTATCAGATAAAGGTAGTCGCTGAAAAGGACGATTATATAAAGACCACAAAGGTGATTGCAACATCCCCTGTCATTAAAGTCAGTGCAGACAATTGGAAAAATATATATGTAAATGCCGAGTTGGACCACAAAGGTGTTAAGTTAAACATCGAAGACAGAGGAATTTATAATCAGTTTGACATCTATAGATCGGCAAGTAAAAATGGCGGCTACAAGAAGATCAAGACGATAACCGGTGATGAGTTTACAGACACCACAGTCAAGGCGGGAAAGATCTACTATTATAAGGTGATCCCAAAGTACTATGAGACAAGGACTGGCAAGCTGGTATCTGGAAATACCACAGCGGCCGTCGGTGTGAAGGTGACTATGGGCACTCCGGTTCCTATCGCGCAGATCACCTCATCTACTTCGGTGAAGCTGACATGGGATAAGGTCAGAGGCGCTAATGTATATGAGATATGGTATATGCAGACCGATATCAGCGGTAATCAGTACAGCAAGCTGGGAGTCACAAAGGGCAATTCGTATACGGTCAAGGGACTGAAGAATGGTCATCTTTACAGATTTATGCTCAAGGCACAGAATGTATCAAATGGCAAGGTCGTATGTGAGAACCAGAATGATACCGGAAGAGTCATTATGGGCTACGATGATAATATATATAGTCTCAGAGCTACATATATAAGTACAGCCATCAGCAAGGACAAGAAGACACTTGCGATATATACGAATCTGGCATGGGATAAGAACTACTGGGCATCAGGATATGTGATCACAGCGTATAACAGATATACAGGCAAGGAAGAGAATGTCGCAAAGATCTCTTCTGGCACAAAGAACACATACAGATTTAAGAACCCTGGAACAAGTACCAAGGGAATGAAATACACATATGTGAGGGTGAGACCATACAAGGGCTCAGTTGTCAGCGACACCCCAATTGAGATCAATGTAAACTGTATGCCGTTTGCATCGGGAGTCAAGGTATCCAGAAAGACCAATTCATCGGCTGTCATTTCCTGGAAGGCTGTGCCGGGTGCATCAGGATATTCTGTATACAGAACAAACAAGCAGAGCGGAGAAACCCAGTGTAGGGGTAATGTAACTGCTACAAAGTATGAGGACAAGGATTATTCGGTAAAGACAGATTATGAATACTATGTAGTGGCACAGTCATCTTTTGAAGGAGCTTGGGGTAATAGCCATTATATATATGAGGGTAATGCAAAGTACTTCGCTAAATACCAGCACAAGCTTGCAGCACCAAAGATGGGCAGCGCAAAGAACACAGCAGCGGGACAGGTCAAAGTAAAGTGGTATGCCGTGGCAGGTGCTCAGCGTTACTGGGTATACCGTTCTACAAGCAAGAATGGTAAGTACACCAAGATCGCCAGTGTGGCAACAACAAGCTATGTTGACAAGAAGGCGGCAAAGGGCGGCACATATTACTATAAGGTTGCAGCTGCTGCAGTGAGCGGTGCCGGAGTAAAAGCTCAGTCAGCTTATTCAGCAGTAGCAGGTGCTAAGAGCTCTAAGTAGTATATAAGCATAAAGATTCCGTACAGGATATAAAAGACGGAAATCAGCAGAAAATAAGTACAGATCATACGATATTATGTCGTGTGGTCTGTATTTTTGTAAAAAGGTACAGCCTTTATTTTGAAAAAAGTGGTTGACATATCATAGCTGACAGTTTATTATATTAACGTTCGTTGTGAACATGCGGAAGTGGCGGAATTGGCAGACGCGCAGGCTTCAGGTGCCTGTGGTAGCAATACCGTGTGGGTTCAAGTCCCATCTTCCGCATTTTTTTATACCATAGTATAGGATATAATCATAAGAATATTTTAGGAGGTATGTGCGGCGATGGCAGAGAAAAAGAATGTAGTTACCTATTCAGGTCTCAAAAAAATTGAGGAAGAGCTTCAGGATCTGAAGGTTAACAAACGTAGAGAGATTGCAGCCAAGATCAAGGAGGCAAGAGAGCAGGGAGATCTGTCAGAGAATGCAGAGTACGATGCAGCAAAGGATGAGCAGAGAGACATCGAGGCGAGGATCGAACAGCTCGAGGCAATGCTTAAGAATATTGAGGTCGTAGATGAGGATGAGGTCGATACAGGAGTTGTCGGTATCGGTTGTAAGGTAATAGTGTATGATTATGAGTATGATGAGGAAATTGAGTATGATATCGTTGGTTCATCACAGGCAGATATCATGAACAACAAGATCTCAGATGAGTCACCGGTTGGAATGGCACTCAAGGGTGCAAAGGTCGGTGAGGAAGTTCTGGTTGAGGCACCGGACGGAGAATTTAAGTACAGAGTACTTGATATTAAGAGACAGGAGCTGTAGGAGAAGATGGCAGAGCAGAATAACAAGGGAAATGAGCAGGATCTTAATAAGCTGAAGATGGTTCGCCGCGAGAAACTGGCAGATCTTCAGGCAGCAGGCAAGGATCCATTTGTTATAACTAAGTACGATGTGCAGCAGCACAGTATAGAAGTAAAGGACATGTACACAGCACTCGAGGCTGAGCTCCTTGCGGGAAGACAGGAGCCTTCAGTAGAAGGTCTTGACGAGGCAGAGAAGAGAGAAGTTATCAACAACGATTACAATGAGAGAAGAGCAATCATGGACGCTTCACCTATCAATGTGAGCATTGCGGGACGTATGATGTTCAAGCGTGTCATGGGTAAGGCTTCTTTCTGTAATATTCAGGATCTCAAGGGCAATATTCAGGTATATGTTGCCAGAGATCAGATCGGCGAGGAGTCATATGCTGACTTTAAGAAGTCAGATATAGGTGACATATATGGTGTAAAAGGATATGCTTTCAGAACAAAGATGGGCGAGATATCCATACATGCTGAAGAGATAACACTTCTGTCCAAGTCACTTCAGATGCTCCCGGAGAAGTTCCATGGACTGACAGATACAGATATGAGATATCGTCAGAGATATGTGGATCTGATCATGAATCAGGACAGCAAGGAGGTATTCATCAAGAGATCACAGATATTAAAGGAGATCCGTAATTTCCTGGCTGGACGTGATTTCATGGAAGTCGAGACTCCTATGCTTGTATCCAATGCAGGTGGTGCTGCAGCGAGACCATTTGAGACACATTACAATGCACTCGATGAGGATGTAAAGCTTCGTATATCATTGGAGCTTTATCTCAAGAGACTTATCGTCGGTGGTCTTGAGAGAGTATATGAGATTGGAAGAGTGTTCCGTAATGAGGGCGTTGACACACGTCACAACCCTGAGTTCACCCTTATGGAGTTATATCAGGCGTACACAGATTACTATGGTATGATGGAGCTGACAGAGTCAATGTTCCGTTACCTCGCAGAAAAGGTATGTGGAAGCACCAAGATTTCATATAATGGAATAGAGATCGACTTTGGCAAGCCATTTGAGCGTCTGACTATGGTCGATGCTATCAAGAAATATACAGGTGTTGATTTTGATCAGGTTGCTGATGATGCTGAGGCGAAGAAGATCGCTGACGAGCATCATGTAGAGTACGAGGAGCGTCACAAGAAGGGCGATATCGTGAACCTGTTCTTTGAGGAGTTCTGTGAAGAGAACCTGATCCAGCCTACATTTATCATGGATCATCCAATAGAGATCTCACCACTTACAAAGAAGAAGCCTTCAGATCCTACAAAGGTTGAGCGTTTCGAGCTCTTTATCAACACATGGGAGATGTGTAACGCTTACTCAGAGCTGAACGATCCGATCGATCAGCGTGAGAGATTTGCCGCTCAGGATGCGAACGCAGCAGCCGGAGACGACGAGGCTGAGCACACAGATGAGGATTTCCTCAATGCACTTGAGATCGGTATGCCACCTACAGGCGGTATCGGTTATGGTATAGATAGACTGGTTATGCTCCTTACAGATTCACAGGCGATCAGGGATGTTCTCCTGTTCCCGACAATGAAGTCATTAGATGGTGTAAATAAGAAAAATGATGTAAATAATACAGCTTCTGAAGCACCTGAAAAAAATGTAAAAACTGAGTCTGAAAAGATTGATTTCTCTAATGTGAAGATTGAGCCAATCTTTGAAAAAATGGTAGATTTCGATACATTTGCAAAATCTGATTTCCGTGCAGTTAAAATTTTAGCTTGTGAAGCAGTACCGAAGTCAAAGAAGCTTCTGAAGTTTACATTAGATGACGGAGAACGCAAAGACCGTGTGATTTTAAGCGGTATTCACGACTATTACGAGCCGGAAGAACTGGTTGGTAAGACAGCAATCGCTATCGTGAACCTGCCACCGAGAAAGATGATGGGAATTGATTCCGAGGGTATGCTGATTTCAGCAGTACACGAGGAAGACGGTCACGAAGGACTAAACCTTCTGATGGTAGATGACCACATTCCGGCAGGTGCAAAGCTCTATTAAGAAGTACCGTTTTATCTTACAAAACGGGATGTACTTCATTTGTGAAAAAGCTCTGAAAATACACAAATACACCAAATTTACACCAAATGGTGCTTGAAACGGTGCAGAGCCTAAAAAATCGCATAATTACAGGCGATACAACAGAATTTATAAGGGCGGTGTCTGAAATTATCGGACATCGTCCTTTTCTGTATTCGAGTTAAACAATACACATATTTCAGCTCAAAATCGAGACAAAAGCCTTGAATGTTAATATGCGTTGCTTGAAGCAACGGGCAGTCCAACATACAATTAGTCTGTCAGCGCCAGAAAGGTTAGACAGAGCATTTTTTGTAAATCGGCAGGGCAACCCCCTTACTCGTGCCGGAGCAACATATATCTTGTGTAAATATGTTCAAATGGCTGGATTACATATCAGAAAGATATTGCGCCGGTTTGAAAACTAAAAGTATCAAAATACAGACTTAATAATTGCAATTTCATTCTCAAAGTACTATAATACAAACTATATTTGGGTGGAGGTGCGGAAATGAAAGTACGGTACAACAAACTTTGGAAACTACTGATTGACAAGGGAATGAAAAAGAGTCAATTACGAGAAGCGGTCGGGGCAAGCAAAAGTACATTTGCGAAACTCGGAAAAAATGAAAATGTTACCCTTCCCGTGCTGTTGAATATATGCGAATATTTAGAGTGTGATTTTGGCGACATAATGGAAGCCGTACCCGAAAATGAGGTGTAGGATCAATGAACAAGAAGATTTTAATTGTGGATGACGAAAAAGAAATCGTTGATCTGCTTGAAGTGTATTTGAGTAACGATGGTTATTCAGTATATAAATGTTATAATGGGTTAGAGGCGATGAAATGTATCAAACAGTCGCAGATTGATTTAGCGATACTTGATATTATGCTGCCGGATATTGATGGTTTTCGACTTTGCCAAAAAATTCGGGAAAAGTTTTACTTCCCTATTATTATGCTTACCGCCAAAATTGAGGATAGCGACAAGATTATGGGGCTTACGATTGGTGCGGATGATTATATAACGAAACCGTTTAATCCTTTAGAGGTTGTGGCAAGAGTAAAGACGCAATTAAGGCGTTATCAGAGCTATAACAGTCCTAATTTGAGCCAATCCGAAGAAAAAGACGAGTATGACATCAGAGGTCTACTGATAAACAGAGTCAGCCACAAGTGCTACTTGTATGGCAAAGAAATAGCCTTGACTCCGTTGGAGTTTTCTATTCTGTGGTATCTGTGCGAACATCAGGGTAAAGTTGTCGCCTCGGAGGAATTATTTGAAGCCGTGTGGAAAGAAAAGTATCTTCGCAACAGTAACAATACGGTAATGGCGCACATTGGGCGGCTTCGGGAAAAATTGAATGAACCTTCAAAAAATCCGAAGTTCATTAAAACTGTTTGGGGGGTAGGGTATGAAATTGAATAAAAAAGAAAAAAACTATCTGCTCTCTACCTTGTTCAAAGGGTATGTAATTCAATGTGCGATTTGCTCTGTGCTTATTTTAGGCGGTACTTTTCTTTTAGGAATTATGGCAGAAGAAATTCTCCGCAAGTATGTTTTGTATTATTACTTGTATTACAGAACAGAATATCTTTATATAGTGGCTGTAATCGTGTGGGGTGGCTGTATTATATACTTGACATACCTACTTTTGAAAAAAGTAGTCGCCTACGTGTACGAGGTACAGGCTGCGACAGGAAAAATGTTCGATCAGAATGTCAGTTACATTGAAATGTCCCCGGAGTTGAGTGAAATCGCCGCTAACATCAATCAGTTAAAACAGGAGGCTGAAAGTAATGCAAGGCTTGCAAAAGAAAATGAGCAGCGAAAAAATGACCTGATTATGTATCTTGCACACGATTTGAAAACACCGCTTTCTTCTGTAATCGGGTATCTTACTTTACTGCGTGATGAGTCGCAAATCTCAAAGGAACTTCGAGAAAAGTACCTTTCAATCACTCTTGGTAAGGCAGAACGGTTAGAGGATCTGATTAACGAGTTTTTCGAGATAACACGATTCAATATATACGATATTACATTACAATACACGAAAATCAATTTAACTCGCCTGCTGGAGCAACTTGTATATGAATTTAAGCCTATGCTCAACACAAAGAATTTGCAATGTAATCTTTGTGTTGATGATGATATAATGCTTCGATGTGACGCAGACAAAATTCAGCGTGTTTTTGATAACCTTTTGAGAAATGCGGTTATCTACAGTTTTGAAAATACGGATATCACGATCAGCGCACAATGTCAGGAAGATACGGTCAGCATTATTTTTTGTAACCACGGCGATACTCTGCCGGAAGAAAAGTTAAACAGGATTTTCGAGCAGTTTTATCGGCTTGACGCAGCGAGAAGTACAAGCAGTGGAGGAGCTGGATTAGGTTTGGCGATTGTAAAGCAGATTGTTGAACTACACAATGGTACAATCGTTGCAGAGAGCCAAGAGGATCAAAACAAGTTTTCAATTACTTTGCCGTTGGCGTAGGAAAATTGTAAGAATTTGCATAGAAAAAAAGAGGAATATCTTACGAGCAATCAAGAAAATACGGGCTTCTGTTTTGGTACAATAAAAGTATCAAGATAGAGGCTCGTATTTTTTGTGATACAGCATAAGGAGGAATGATGAAGTTGCTAAGAAAACAAATGCTGCTATGTTCTATTTTGTTTCTTGTATTTACGCTATCTGCCTGCTCTGCAATTGGGCAGACAGACGAAAACAATCTTATAGATAGCGCAACATCCGCAGAAAAAACGGTATCAGTTGTACGAGGGACAATTACTCCAACCGTTTCAACGCAAACGACTATTGTTCCGGCAGTACCGTTTATTATTTCCTCACCCGAAAATGGCATATTTAATACAGCGGTAGAATTAGAAGAAAAAATCACTGCCGGGCAAATTATTGGAACTTTGAACGGCAAAGAATTGAAATCTCCGGTGGATGGTACAGTTACCTCTATTGCCCCATCCAATGAAAGCGTACCGAGTAATTATCCCGTAGCGATAGTGCATTATACAGGATTTGCCCTCAATGTAGAGGCAGATAATTTTTTGAGTACCTTACCGGAGTATGCAGAGTTGAAAGCAAAATTTCAAGTATATGATGGTGTAGGACCAACCGATATGATTGCCGTGGTGTCGCCTGCCGCAGATGAAAATGCGTTTACGGGAATCGTGCCGCAAGAGGGCATTCTGCAATGCTTGATCAGTCAAACAGTCGATGTGAAATCGGGGCAAAGTGCAACGGTAGTCATAACGGCGACAACGAGAAATGATGTCCTTATATTGCCGCTGTCGGTAATAGCGGGTAGACAAGGTACGGGATTGGTTACTGTAATTACTCCGAATGGAGAAAGAGTGGAAACAAAAGTGACATTGGGTGTGACAGACGGAGCCAATATAGAAATACTGTCCGGCTTAGAGGAGGGCGATGTGGTTTCTGCTACTCCGCCAAACCTTGATCCGAGGGGGAATTGATAAAATGAAAGGAATTTCCGAAAAGACTTTAATCAAAATAAAGGATTTGAAAGCAAGCGTCAAATTGAATAATGGCGATATGCTGACAACAGTAACCAACGCTAATATGGAATTGCAACGAGGGCGCAGTTATGCCATTGTCGGAAAGTCCGGCTCAGGCAAAACAAGCCTTATATCTATTATTGGCTTGTTAAATCGGGAATATGAGGGCGAGTACCTTTATGATGGTATATCTATTTCTGCTTTGAAAGACCGTGATCTGTCTATACTGCGAGCCAATAATATCGGATTTGTATTTCAGAATTACTCTCTGATTAAGCACTTGCGGGTATGGGAAAATATCGAATTACCCCTACTCTATGCCAAAAAGTCGTTTACCGCCAAACAGCGTCACGAGATAATTACAGGCTTGCTAAAAAGTGTCGGCTTAGAAAGCAAGGAAAATGATTACCCAATCAATTTGTCCGGCGGTGAACAACAAAGAGTTGCAATCGCAAGGGCACTTGCAGTATCTCCGGAAGCCATTTTATGTGATGAGCCTACGGGAGCGTTGGATAAAAAGACGGGAACGCAGATTATGGAACTGTTGCACAGCGTCGTAAAAGAAAATGGAATTATGCTGCTGTTGGTTACGCACGATCCTGATATTGCAGATACCTGTGATACGATTTTTGAAATGGATGGAGGGAGGATAACTTGTGCTAAAAATGATACTTAAAGACCTTCGTCTGTCTCCACTTAGAAGTATTCTGACAAGTGTTTCAATGCTTGTAGGCATTATCGCAATGATTGGATCGGTATTAGTTGGTACGCTTGGACGGGAGTATTTGATTTCCGTAAACGCACAGGTATATGGCTGGTCACCTACTTACTCATTCGTGATAACGGAATCCGATTTTCACGATAGAAATAAAATGGAACAATTATTCCAGAGATTTGAAGCCATTGATGATGTAGCCGCTGTTACTTTTTCTATGGGAGAGGATATTCGATTTGCACCAATGAAAGATTTAACGCCAATACCGCCGAATGATGTTTACCAAAACCTGATGGCTTTTGATGTAGTTTGCACCACGGAGGCATATAGTCAAGTCTATAATCTTCCAATGACATCCGGTAGATGGTTAGAGCCTTTGAGTGAGGGCGGATCGCTTGAAGTGGTCATAAACAAAGAAGCTAAAAACTATTTTAATGATTCGCCCTATGCTGCAGGAAATGTAAAAAGCACACTTTCGTTAACCCCATTCAATATTGTCGGAGTAGTAAACGATGGCAGGGATTTTCCGACTATCTATGCGGATTCTGCGGCGATCCTCAATTTCGCACCAGCAATGTGGCAAGTACAAAATGCAAATGTGTATTGGCATCCCACAACAGGACTGACAATCGAACAGATACATTCTGCCCTTGGCGACATTTTGACTGATACCATTGGCGGTTACTGGGAAAGTGCTGGGCGGAGTGATATTGGAGATACCTATGATTCGGTATTGTCCATACTGCAATTAGGGCTTTTGGTTACTTCGCTTTTGTTGCTGTTTGTTTCCGTATTAGGGCAGATCAATATCGGACTATCTTCATTGGAACAGCGCACACATGAGTTGCTGATCCGCAGAGCGATAGGTGCTTCACGAACAAATATTGTGGCACTGGTTTTAGGCTCACAGTTGATTTTATCAATATTCGTTTGCTTTGCAGCTATTTTGATTTCGCTGATTTTGGTGCATTGTATTGGAGCGTTGCTCCCTGTGGATTCCCCGGTGGGAACACCGAGTTATCCAATCAGCGTTGCTGTTGTTGCAGTTGCTGTGTCTGTGCTTACAGCATTATTGGGCGGATTATTACCAGCATTGAAAGCAGCAAAATTAGAGCCTGCATTGGCTCTTAGATAATAAAACTCAATTCAAGGAGGAAACAAAATGAAACGAACAATCTCAAAATCCGAAAGACCGTACAGACTGTTACTGTGTGTTATGATTTCTTTGCTGGTGATTATGCTGGCAGGCTGCTCCACTTCTTCGGACTCCGACACAAATACAAGAGGTTTCACGGACTTTGCTACCATTGAAGAAGAATACCTAACGACCATTGAGAGTTTGAATTGGCCGGAGGGCGTTACTCCGCCTGATGCTTTGGAAGGCGAAGATACGGGAGCGTCTTTTCAGATAGGATATGGCGATACAAAAGCATCTAACCTTTGGGAATATTCTTGGATGCAGGAATGGCTTGATACTTACAATACGAATCCGGAAAGGGCGGCAAAAGCCTTAGCTGAACTCGAAAAAGCCTTTGATATGCCTTATATGGGAACAGATCGCTGTGATGACGCCACACGCAAATATCTTCGTGATAATATTGATAAAGCTAAGTTGGGAGATCCGTCTGGATTTACAGAGTGTATTCAGGCAAATTATGCCGATTAAAAAATGGCACATAAGAGTTTTGGGGTTGGGAGGTGAGCACATATATGCAGAGAAAACGCCGTAAGAAAAAACGATTTGGAGTATTTTTGTTTTTGCTTGTAGTTTGTATCGGCATAGGTATAATGTTTGTGCCGTGGGCAATGCAGCCGGAAAATTTCAGAGAGGTAAAGAATAAAATAAATGGTTTTCTCTACAAAGAAGATTTTCTTGACTCTTATAATGCAAAATCGCTGATTTTGGTGGATTGTTCTGATGATGAAATATTTGTTTCAAAAAACGAGAACGAGCCACAAATTCCTGCAAGTTTAGCCAAGCTGTTTGTTATTGAGTATGCGTCAACTTTAGCAGACCTTGATAGTATCGTTGTTGCAGACTATGGTGCTATTTCACTCACGAAACCCGGCTCGTCTGTTGCTCAAATCAAGGAAAAAGAATACTTTTTACACAATCTATTTGCGGCAATGTTAGTACCGTCAGGGAATGACGCAGCTTATGTGGTTGCTGATTATTGTGGAGGATTACTTTCGCCGCAAGCAGAAAGCTGTCAAGAGCGTGTGAGGATTTTCATGGAGAACTTAAACCTGCATTTGCAACAGCAGGGGTACTTAGACACAGTTTTATATGATCCGAGTGGTTTTGATATGGAGGCACTTACCACCACTTTAGATTTGAAAGAAGTAGTATATCGGTTGTTGGAATACTCGTGGTTTAGAGAAATTGTATCTCAAAACACTTATACGGCAACACTGCCTGATGGCAGTACACAAATATGGCAGAATACAAACGCCTTCCTTGATCCGACATCCGAATATTACAACGAAAATGTATGCGGAATTAAGACTGGCTCTCTGTCTGACGACTATAACTTGATTGTGCTTTATCAGCAGCACGGAAAAGAGTTTTTGATATGCAGTTTAGGCTCTCAGTCCGATTCCTCTCGTTATGACGATGTGAATTTTATTCTGAAAACGATTGATGAATCGTATTATCTCACGCAATAAATCTTATGTTGTCCAAGACAAAAAAACTAACCAAGGGGGGTGATAATATCGGACGAATCGTAATAATGGAGTTCAAAGCACAAGACTCAACAGCCTTTGACGATATGCTGGCTTTTGTAAAACAGCACCCTGATTTTGAAAAATTAGAGATTTCATATGAGCCGACATTATCCCTTTCCGGCTTAGAAATCAATTTGAGCCGGCGCAGAGTTATCAATAACGGTCAGGAAATTGAACTGACCGTCAAAGAGTATGATATACTCTGCTTACTCGCAGCCAATAAAGGTCGTGTTCTTACATACGAGCAGATTTATGATAAGGTGTGGGGCGAAATATCAGCAGGCAATGAAAAGGATACCGTAGGCTTTTACATTCGGAATCTTCGTAAAAAACTTTGTGATACAAACTCTCACTTTTCCATAGATAGTGTTCGTGAGATCGGCTACCGCTTTAACAGTCAGTAAGCAGTCCCTCGTAGTTCATAATGAATTGCGAGGGATTATTCATTTTCTAAGACGGTATGTCGGAATTTGATAAATCCCTGCAAATGTTGATTTTATACGACGGTTAAGAGAAATATCGTGTCTAAACTTGCGACTGGACTTTGCATTTTCTACGAGTTATCTTCGTAATATCTCGACATTATACATTATACTACCCCTATCTACAAAATGAGAGGGCACTGAAAAACATACCATTTTTATTTTGACTTTAATAAAAAAGAAAAAATTCATCAGAGTTTTTATGATTCTGGTGGATTTTTTGTTAGGCGAAATATAAATTGCTTGTCTTTTTCGGATAAAGTTCTTATTTTTCATTCATTAATTTAATTATTCTCTTAAGATTTACTGCAAAGATTGTCATTGCTCCTTGCATTTCCATACAAATAAGACCTGATGATGATGCTACAAACAAGTATGGAGAAAAATGAGCCAAGAGAGAAAAAATGTATTAACTTTCGGTCAGACCAAAAGTATAATATGATTAAGATATGAAGGAGGCATACAGATGGCTAGAACTGGAAGACCAAAAGCAGAGAAACCTTTTGACCATAAGGTGACTGTTAAATTCAAAGAAGAGGAATACCAGATAATGGTTGAGTATGCTGAGACTCATAATCTATCCATTTCGCAATTGATTAGAATGGGTGTTGAATTACAAATGAAGCAACAGGCTAATCAGTAGAACAGGCTCTTTTCTCCGGAAAGGAGAGAATAATGGCTTGTAGAAAAGATGGTAAAGGCAGAGTATTAAGAAAGGGTGAGGGTTACAGAAAAGGCGACGGAAGATACTCATATGTATATATTGATCCATTAGGCAAGAAAAGGACCATTTATGCACAGTCTTTGGTAAAACTTCGAGAAAGAGAAGAACAGTTACAAAAAGACCAGTTGGATGGACTTGATGTCTATGTCGCAGGAAAGGCTGATGTGAACTTTTTGTTTGACAGGTACATATCAACTAAAACAGAATTGCGCAGCACTACTTACAGTAATTATTTGTATACATGGAATCATTTTATTCGTGATACATTTGGCAAGAAGAAAGTAAGAGATGTGAAATACTCAGACGTGTTGTTCTTTTATACAGACTTGATTAATAATCAGGGATTACAGATTAATACGCTTGAGACAATTAACACAGTATTAAGACCTACATTTCAGCTTGCTGTCAGAGATGATATCATAAGGAAGAATCCGGTAGACGGAGCATACTGTGAAGTAAAAAAGCGTAATGGTGGTGCCAGAAAGACAAGGCGAGCGTTGACTGTGGATCAGCAGAGAAAATTCATGGAGTATGTAGCAAAGAATCCGTTCTTTTATCACTGGTATCCATTCTTTGTATTTTTGTTAGGAACTGGATGCAGAATAGGAGAAGCAATTGGGATACGCTGGGATGATATTGATTTGGAGAATCGAGTCATTGATATCAATCATAGCTTAACCTATTACCAGAGAGCGGATGATTCATATAAATGTGAGTTTAGAGTATCTTTGCCAAAGACGGAAGCTGGTAATCGTAGAATACCTATGATGCAGCAGGTATATGATGTGCTTCAGGAAGAATATGAGAGACAGAAGCAAGAAGGCTTTTGTGTTGAGAATGTGGATGGAATGACCAATTTTGTATTTACAAACCGATTTGGGATGCCACATAACCCAGCAGCAGTAAACCGGGCAATCAAGAGAATTGTGGATACACATAATTCAGAAGAAGAGGTGGCTGCTAAAAAGGAGAAGAGAGAACCTGTTATGATTCCAAGATTCTCCTGCCATATCTTCAGACATACGTTTGCATCAAGATTTTGCGAGAATGAAACCAACATCAAAGTAATTCAAGAGGTAATGGGACATGCTGATGTATCGACTACCATGAACATATATGCAGAAGCAAACCCAGATGTTACCAAATCAGTAATTGAGAAATTATCAAAAAATATGGATATTTTTTAGAAAAGAGTCCTGCGATTGAACTCTTTGAAGATTGAAAATATACCTATTCATACTGAGATAAATATGCTATACTCATCTAGTATTGTAGTGTTTGACACTGCAGTACATGTCTTAAAATAAAAAGACGTATTTTAAGGCGAATGACATCTTTTGGACGCACAAAAGTCAAAAAAACGTCCAAGAGTATCCAAGTATATAGAATCCGGGAAAGCCCATTTTCCAAGGGTTTACAAGGATATACAAGAGTTAGCTTAGCAATCAAAAAAGCTCCCGACAATGAAGACCTTGAATGGTGTAAATAAGAAAAATGATGTAAAATCTAAGGCTGCTGAAGAAGTGAAAGCTGAGCCTGAAAAGATTGATTTTTCTAAGGTAAAGATTGAGCCTTTATTTGAAGAAGCAGTAGATTTTGACACATTCAGCAAGTCAGATTTCCGTGCAGTAAAGGTTAAAGAGTGTGTTGCAGTACCGAAGTCAAAGAAACTGTTACAGTTCACTCTTGATGACGGAACAGGCACAGACAGAACTATTTTAAGCGGTATTCATAGCTTTTATGAGCCGGAAGAACTGGTTGGAAAGACTCTTATCGCTATCACAAATCTTCCACCGAGAGCTATGATGGGCATTGACTCTTGCGGTATGCTCCTCAGTGCTATCCACGAAGAAGAAGGCGAAGAAAAGCTCCATCTTCTGATGGTTGATGACCACATTCCGGCAGGTGCTAAGCTCTATTAAGATGTAAATATATGAAAGTCAGTTACTCCGTGCCTATGGCACTCACGTAACTGCCAACTGCATTCGTAATCCGGGCGATTGCCCTGCTTACTCATACAGTTTAGCCTGCCCGATATCCATGAATTCGTTCATGCAAGCATGACTCATTCATGGCTGCCGTTCAGGACTTTCATAGTAAATAGACGGGACGTACTTCATTTGATAAAAAACTAAAAAAACAGCGATTTACATCAAACTTACATCAATTGATGCAGAAATCGGTGCAAGCAAGAGAAAATCGCATAATTTGGAACATCAGCAGGAAAGCAAGCACGAGCAAAGCGAGTATTTGTTTTCACCTGATGTGACAACGACAAAATCAAGGAGTGCGAAGCACGGCAACGGCAAAGCCGTTGGATTTTGGAGTGATAAATGAGTGGGCAATTCCAATCGGGATTGCCCATTTTTAAAACAAACAGAAAATGGAGGAATCTATGAAACATAATAACATTATAATCATGTCTGCATTAGCACTTGTGATTAGTTTAACCGGGTGCGGAAATACAAATAAGCTTTCCGAATATGACATGACCGGAATTAGCTTTATAGAATATAATGACATAGATACAGTATGCGAAGATGAAGAACTGATAACTGCTGGAAGCAATTTGCTATCTGACCAAGAGGACAATTTGCTTCTCTCCTATGTAGTAGATAGCGCTATTGAACTTTCTGACGAGCTGGGAGATTATGACCATTTGGTGTTTACAAATCCCAAATGGATTGAAAACTTTGGCGATTCTGGCAAATTAAAACCTATAGAATATAGCAGCTTATCAAAAAGTATGCAAGAGTTTTTAGACAGTCAAATGCCGATATTGACAAACGACGGAAGTGTATTGCCAGAAGGAACAGGGTTATACGAATACGAAGGTGGCGGTCTGCTTGCATTTCCTGTAAATGTAACTCTTGGAGCAGCGAAGCCGATAGAAGCAAAAAATCCTCTGGTTATGCTAATAGACAATCCGGCAGAAATACTGAAAGCTGATTCTTGTTTGTTGCCCTTGACCTCAAGTGGAAATGTGTTGTTTTTGGATAGCGGTAATTTACAACAAGCTTTTGAAAATAGTGAGCTTAAAGATTACGGAAATATTCAAAAGTTTGACGAAAAATAACATTTTACAATTACATAACCAATCTGAGAGGAGAGTTGAGAAAATCGACTGTCCTTTTTCTATTTGTACGGATATTCGCAAACTACAAGATAAGGAAATCCTATAAGGTTATATAGTTTGGATGAAATCACGGAGATATTCTGTAAATTAGGACTTCGTATTTGTAACAGCTTTACTGATTTCAGTGGAAAGCCGAGTTCTGATAATGATATTCAATTGATGGTTTATTCCATACGGGAATAAATCTTCATCAAATCTTTATTTTTCCCTGATAGATTATATTTCAGTAAGAAATGAAATATAGAAGGAAGGATAGTAAAGATGGAAATGATGTTACAGACACAAAAACTATGTAAATATTTTAGAAAACAGAAAGCGGTAAATAATGTTTCACTTAATATCGAAAAGGAACAGATTTATGGACTGCTTGGACCGAATGGTGCGGGAAAATCTACCACATTGAAAATGTTGACCGGTATGATGAAACCCACTGCAGGAAAGATTTACTTTGATGGAAAACTTTGGGATAGGAAAGATTTATCAAAAATAGGAGCGCTAATTGAGAATCCGCCTATTTATGAAAATCTTTCCGCCAGAGAGAATTTGAAGGTAAGACAATTATTGCTTGGTACAGATGAAAACAGAATTGATGAGGTCTTGCAGATTGTATCACTTACAAACACCGGAAAGAAGAAAGCAGGACAGTTTTCTTTGGGGATGAAGCAAAGACTAGGCATTGCAATGGCATTGCTTGGAGAACCGGAACTTTTGATATTGGATGAACCTACGAATGGATTAGATCCAATAGGCATCGAGGAATTACGAGAGCTGATCCGGTCTTTTCCGGAACAGGGAATCACTGTAATTCTCTCCAGTCATATTCTTTCAGAGGTACAGTTACTTGCAGATAAAGTCGGGATTATTTCAGGTGGAATCTTAGGATACGAAGGAGCATTAAAGCAGGGAGATAATCTTGAAGATTTGTTTATGAATGTGGTAAGAAAAAACCAGAAAGCAGGTGAAATCCATGGTTAATATTATAAAAGCAGAACATCAAAAAGCCAAAAGAACCATGCGAAAAAAGTTTATCTGGGGATTTCCTCTTCTTACATTTGTCATGGCATTTATATTTACTCTTGGGATGACAAATGCTTATGCAGAAAGTGTTTGGAACTGGTGGTATACACTTTTGCTGCCGGGGATGATTGCTCTATTTTGTTATCTTTCTGTGGCGCAGGAGAAAAAGATAAAATACTATCATTTAATGACTATTCCCACAGACAGAAGAAAATTGTTGCTGGGGAAAATTATTTATATTGGGTACATGATTTTGTTTTCTAATGTGATTGTGTTTGCAGGAGCAACGCTTGGAGGCTTTCTTCTAACGACACATGTTCCAGTTGGAGGAGCGTTGATTGCAGTATTGTTTCTGACGGTTTCTGAGTTATGGGAGATTCCGGTAGCTTTATTTTTAAGTGAACGATTTGGAATGATTGTAAACCTGTTCGTCTGCCTATTTATTACCGTCAGCGGTGTGGTAATATCACAAACCAGAATCTGGTATGTACTTGTTTCTGCAATCCCTATGCGAATGATGTGCCCATTGCTTCATGTTTTACCAAATGGACTTGCCGCAGAAGCAGGGAATCCTCTTTTGGATACGGGAGTCATTGTTCCGGGAATGTGTCTCTCAATCATCTGGTTTGTTTTTGTAACGGTTCTGTTTTTGAAATGGTTTGAGAGAAGAGAGGTGAAATAAGATGATTGGAAGATCTCTTAATGCAGACTTGCGAAAGATGAAAGGAACATCTGTGATTCTGGCACACTTATTGATTCCGATTATAACCAGCGTTATATTTTTAATATATTACTTTTTTTCACCATGGAATGAAAATATGAAAGTGATTGCATTTTATCAGGCAATAGGAGCAGGACTTCCGGTACTTATTGGAATTTTTACAGCAAGTGTGATGGAACAAGAACAAAATGCAGGTAATTTTCAAAACCTGTTGTCTTTACCAGATAAACCTGCAGCATTTTTATCGAAACTGTTGATGCTACTGGTTTTGTGTCTGTGCTCTATCCTATTGACAGCAATCATATTCGGAATTGGATTTGGAAGAATCGCATCAAGCGATATCGAAATCATGAAAGGATGTATATTTGCAGCATTGCTGCTGTGGGGAAGCAGTGTTCCACTTTATCTGTGGCAGCTGATTCTGGCTTTTCAGTTTGGAAAAGGGGTATCCATTGGAGCAGGGATTATATCAGGACTAATTAGTGCATTGATGCTTACCGGACTTGGAGATTATGTGTGGAAATATGTATTTATCTGCTGGACGGGTAGAGTACCATATACTTATCTGCAATCTGTATTGGGAGAAACTAGTGTAGGTGAATGGTTGTCATTCATACCAGGTTGCTTAATATTTACAGGGATTAGTATGGTATACTATTTTTGGTGGGTAAACCACTGGGAAGGAAACAGAATATCGGAATAGAATCGAGGGAAACTATGGCAAAAATACTGGCAGTTGATGATGAACCGGCAATTTTGGAAATGATAGAAAGCATTTTGAATAAGGATGGACATCTGGTTACCAAAGTAAGTAATCCACTAAAAATTAATATGGAAGAATTACATCGTTATGACCTGATTTTACTGGACATTATGATGCCTGGAATTGATGGCTTCGAATTATGCAAAAGAATCAGGGCACTTGTGGATTGTCCGATTTTGTTTCTTACGGCAAAAACGGAGGAAAACAGTCTGGTAAACGGACTTTCTTTAGGAGCAGATGATTATATTTCAAAGCCATTTGGAGTGATGGAACTTCGGGCAAGGATCAATGCACATCTTAGAAGAGAGCACAGGGAACATTCTGTTCGGATGGTTTTGGGGAGGGTCTGTATTCAAATATCTCAAAAGAAACTATTGGTTGATGATAAGGAACTTCCTCTTACGAAAGCGGAGTACGAAATCTGTGAATTTCTGGCTAAAAACAGGGGACAGGTTTTCTCGAAGGAACAGATTTTAGAAGAGGTCTTTGGTTTTGACAGTGAGAGTAATGACAGTACCATTATCACGCATATCAAAAATATAAGAGTAAAATTTGCGGATTATGATTATACACCGATAAAAACAGTCTGGGGGATTGGATATAAATGGGAAGAGTAAAGAGAAGCAATGCACTCAGCTGGATTTTTATGAGATATGTACTGGTCATGCTTGGATCATTAGTAGGTTTGGTGATTGTTGCTTGGCTGCTGCTGTACCTTTTGATTAGTGTGGGCTGTATCTATCCGGCGAATTATGCAGAGCAAAAGATTAATGAAGCATATGATACGATTTTACGTGCGGATAAAGTAACTGCTGAGATGATTCCTGCACTTTGTGATTATGTAATCTTTTCAGAGAATGGAGAGAAAATAGGTGGAGATCTGTCAGAACAATACGAACAGATAGCATGGAATGTTGCAAAGTACGGAAACGCATCCGGGAAATATTTTTATAAAGTAATTGTAAGGGAAAATGAATATGTTGTATTGCAATATCGCCTGACACCTCAATATCATTCAGCTTTTTTGAGGGAGCATTTTATAGGACCACAGAATGTGATGAGTATTATGTCAGTGATTGGAGCGGTAGCGATTATCATCATTCCGTCCATACGTTTTGGAAAAAGAATCAAAAAGCAGATGCAGCCTGTATTAGACGCAATCAGACAAATAAAGGATCAAAATCTGGAATATGAGACATCCTGTTCCGGTATCAAAGAGTTTGATGACTGTTTATCGGCAATCGATGATATGCGAGATGCATTGCGAGAATCTTTAGAAAAGCAGTGGAAAACAGAGCAGGAAAAGAAACAACAGATGTCTGCTTTGGCGCATGATATTAAAACACCCCTTACCATTGTACGAGGAAATGCGGAGTTGCTTTCAGAAACGGAGTTGACGCCGGAACAGAAAAATAATGTTACTTATGTCTTAAACGGAACAACACAGATACAAAGTTATGTAAAACAGTTGATAGATGTCACAAAATCATGGAATTGCAGTGATGTTACCTATACAACGGTGAGGTTAGAAGATTTTTTCGCAGATATAAAGGAACAGGCACTCGGACTGGTAGAAATCTATCACCAGAAAATAGATTGGAAGGCGGGACAAAGTGATAAAAAGGTAACGATTGCTTATGATCCAATGTTCCGGGCCGTAATGAATATGATTCAGAATGCAGTGGAGCATACAAAAGAAAATGGAATCATTTATATTGACGCAAAGGAGCAGGATGGCCGGCTGACATTCATTGTGGAGGATAGCGGATCAGGATTTACAAAAGAAGCATTATTGCATGGCACAGAGCAGTTTTTTATGGATGACACAAGTAGAAATGGCGAAGCCCATTATGGGATGGGACTATTTTTTGCAAAAACTGTGGCTGAAAAATATGGTGGAGGTATTAAACTTTCAAATTCTGAAAATACAGGTGGGGCGAGGGTAGAAATATTTTTCCTGAGTAGTCAAGAAACAAGCTAAATAGACCGCAATTAAGCTATGTAAAAGAAATTTTACATGCTTTTATCTAATATGTAAAAGCCTTTTGATAGACATTACTACTACGTTTGCTGTAATCTCATGGAAGAAGGAGGCATACAGAATTATGATAGCTGATAAAATTAAAAATGCTCGTACTATTCTTTATTACATAACTATCATTATAGTTGGGATTATATGCACATATAAGAAGAGAATAATATAACTTTTGTTATGATATCAAATGATTTTTTTATTTAATATAACATTGCATTGGATGAAAAAATGTGTTTGGAGATGAAAACATAATCGAATTGAAGGTTGACGATTCAAACATAAAAAGAGCTGGGTGGCATCTACCCAGCTCAATCTTCTACATGGAAGACATCTTCCACCAATAAATTAAAGTATTTAGAAATCCGTAGCATAAACTCGGCAGATGGGGTGCTGTCCCCACGTTCTATCCTGCCGACAGTTTTGGTGCTGAATCCGATAGCGGCGGCAAGGTCATCTTGGTAAATGCCACGCTGTTCTCGGATTTCTCGGATATTATTGGTAACCGCCATAAAAATCCCTTCTTTCAGTTCTATAGAATTTTCTTATTGTCAATTATGCAAAATGATGTGTCCGATAAAAAGGACTTGCAATTTTATCGGTAATGTCCTGTAATAGCAGAAGCATCAGATTTAAGGTATATCTTGATGCAAACGAAGGTAATAATCCCTCTGCAATTTCTTTACTTCCGTGATACAAAATCAAAACTTTTCTCCTTCATCCTATACTTCCTCGGTGTCACTCCATACTTCTGTTTAAACGCCTTGATAAAATGGCTGCAGTCACAAAATCCTGTCTCCTGGCTGATATAAGTTAGGTCAAAATCTGTGAATTGCAATAAGTCCTCCGCTTTTTGCAGTCTTACCGTGAGAATCATCTCCTTGCAGGTCTGTCCATAGTACTCCTTGAATATTGCGGCAAAATACGAATAACTCATATGAAATTTTTCTGCCAGCTCCGCCACCGAGAGATCTTCCTGGTAGTGCTGTGAAATGTACTCAGATACCTCTGTAAATTTTTCGCTTAATACAGTTTCCTTTTTCCTTTTTTTTATCTGAAAGCCTTCCTGCTTCCAGATACGAAGAATTTCTGCCATAAGAAGACAATAATTCGAATGCATAATAATGTCATAACCAAATTGCTTTTCTTCTAACGCCTTCACTGATCCCTGAATCAGCTGCTTCATTTTTTCCTGATTAAATTTCTCTTTCGAAAAATAAACCGATAGCTTCTGCTCCACTGCGGCCATGGCGATCAGACTCGAAATCGATGGAAGTGCTGAACCGGATATATTCAGATGTGCCGGATCGAATTTCAGGACATAGTAACGGATTGGAAGCTGTCCTGTTGAATAAATTGCATGAGCCATCTGTGGATAAAATACGATCAGATCTCCCGGTTCCAATACATAATTCTCTTCTCCTGCCTCTACATACGCCTTTCCCTCCACCATGTAAAGAATCTCCACAAAATAATGCCAATGTGGAAGAATTGGGAACATCTCAGATGTCTGTGCATCAAATAAAAAGGCTTCATATGGTTTGTTTAATTTGTCTAAACATTCAAAATAAGGTTTCACAGATTATCTCCATCATAGATTTTTACAATTTTATAATAGATTCATTATATCATATCTTTTTTCTACATGATATACTTCCAGCAGAAAATAGAAACTATATAATTCGAAAGACAGGAGGTTTTTACCAAAATGAAAATTCAAAATCAATTTGGATATATTAAAGGAATTACATTTGCCCCATTTCACAAACGTGGTTCTCTTTCTACACAGACTGCCCGTGACAGTTTTGATTATATGATAGAACACACTGCTGCTGATTTCGTAATCCTTGCTCCTGTAGGGCTACAGGACCACGCACACTCAGAAGAGATCTGTTACACTTCCAGTGCCACATTCTCAGATGAAGAATTAATCAATATGATCCGCTATGCAAAAAGCAAGCGCATCCGTGTTGCCTTGAAACCTACCGTTAATTGTAAAAATGGTGTCTGGCGTGCTTACATCAGTTTCTTTGAAAAAGATGTTCCATGTGAACCGAAATGGGAAAACTGGTTTGCCTCTTACACAGAATTCCAGACACACTATGCCAAAATTGCAGAAGCCGAACAATGTGATCTTTTTATTGCAGGATGTGAGATGGTAATGACGGAACACCGCAGTGAAGAATGGAGAAACGTAATCGCTGCGATCCGAAACTATTACCACGGACCTGTTTCCTATAATACCGATAAATATCAGGAAGAAAATGTAACCTGGTGGGACTGTGTCGACATGATTTCTTCCAGCGGATATTATCCGATTGATCAGTGGGAACAGGAACTTGACCGTATTGAAAAAGTCGTTCAGAAATTCAAGAAACCATTCTTCTTCGCCGAAGCAGGATGCATGTCCAGAAAAGGATCCTCACTGGTGCCTAACAACTGGGCAATTCAGGGAGATTTATGTCTGGAGGAACAGCCAGACTGGTATCGTGCTATGTTTGAGGCCTGTGCAAAGCGCTCATGGGTCAATGGTTTTGCCATGTGGGAATGGGCCCCGGTTATTCCGTCCAGAAGTATTGCATCAAGAGATACCAGCTACGAAATCTGCAACAAACCGATACAGGAGGTTATTAAAGACTACTATGGGAGAGACACAAGAAAATAGCATACAACAAACTTCAGAACAGGATCTCTGGCAGGAAGAAGCTGCCGTGATGCACATCTTCAGCCGGAACAGAAAAAATAACCTGCGCACGCTTCTTTCTCTTTTCAAGGGACACTATGGCGCGCTGGTTGGTTCCATTTTCTTTTTCATTATCAAGCATTCCCCAACCTGGGTTCTTCCAATCGTCACAGCTAATATTATCAATGCAGTGACAGACCACAACGGGAATATTACCAAAATTCTGATTCTGAATACCATCCTTATGATTGCATTTCTGGTACAGAACATACCAACCAACTACATCCATACCTGGCTCTATGCTAAAACGGTACGAACAGTAGAGAAAGAACTGCGCGAAGCCCTAGTCTGCAAGCTTCAGCAATTGTCGATTACCTATCACAAGGAAATGCAGTCCGGAAGGCTTCAGTCGAAGATCATGCGAGATGTAGAACAGATACAAAATCTTGCATCTCAGATCTTTATCTCTCTTTTGACTATCATTCTGAACATTGGTGTATCCTTCGGAGTGGTCATCTTCAAAAGTCGGATCGTATTTCTTTTCTTCCTCTGCACGATACCGGTTTCTGTTTTGATCATTGTTGGTTTTAAAGGAAAAATCAAAACCCATAACCGTGCTTTCCGTAAAGAAATGGAAGAAACTTCTGCAAAAGTAATGGAAATGGTTGAAATGATTCCTGTAACTAAAGCTCACGCTCTGGAAGATCAGGAAGCCCGTAAAATGAGTGAACAGCTTCGTAAAGTTGCTGAAAAAGGGCTTCAGCTTGATATGATTCAGACATACTTTTCTTCAATCAGCTGGGTTGCATTTCAGATCTTTCAGGTATTCTGTCTTGCATTTACAGCCTACATTGCATGGAGAGGAATCATCGGTGTCGGAGATATCACCTTATACCAGACTTATTTTTCCAGCATCGTCGCTCAGATTGCAAGTATAGTGACTTTGTTGCCAATCATTGCGAAAGGCCTGGAATCCGTTGAATCGATTGGTGATGTGCTTTGTGCAAATGATATTGAGGACAACTGTAGGAAGAAAAAAGTAGTTGATCTGAAAGGTGAGATTACATTTCAGGATGTATCTTTTACTTATAAAGGCAATGAAAAACCGGTATTAAGTCATCTGAACTTCAAGATTCAGCCGGGGGAGACAGTTGCCTTTGCCGGTGGTTCCGGCTCTGGAAAAACAACAATCCTCAATCTTGCCATCGGTTTCCTGAAAGCTGACAGCGGACAGGTATTGGTTGATGGAAATGACCTGATGGAACTGGATCTGCACAGCTACCGAAAGCAGATTGCCGTCGTTCCACAACAGTCCATTCTCTTCACCGGAACTCTCCGCGAGAATATCACCTATGGATCTGAATCTATCTCCGAGGAACAGTTATGGAATGTCATCCGTGCAGCCAACCTGGAAGAAGTTGTCCAGAAACTGCCTGATGGTCTGGACACGATGATAACAGAACATGGGGAAAATCTTTCCGGCGGACAACGGCAGCGCATCTCCATTGCCCGTGCATTTTTACGGAATCCGAAGATCCTGATTCTGGATGAGGCAACTTCTGCGCTTGACAGCATCTCTGAAAAGAAGATTCAGGATTCAATCCAGAAACTTGTGAAAGGACGTACCACACTGATCGTAGCCCACCGTCTGTCTACCATTCGCAATGCTGACCGGATTGCTGTGATTGAAAAAGGAAATGTTCTGGAATGTGGCTCTTACGAAGAATTGCTAGAGAAAAAAGGCGCATTTTATCGGATGGAGAAAATGTAAAAAATCAGTAGCTGGTTAGTTCAGAAACCTGTCTGTGGGATTGATCTGGAAAGAGTAGAAAGAAAATAGCTGGACAGATGCAGAGACACAGAGAGAGTTGATTTTCATCGGGAAAGTAAGAAAAGATCCAATCACAAGGGTATTGATTCATGAAAAAAGTTCTCTTGCGCCACCAGGGGAGACAATGGCATTTAAACTGGGAGACGAAGAAAGTTTTCGATGGGTGGCAGAATCATTTAAATAAATACAGATTTTTATAGATACCTTACCTGCCACCTGTCGTCTGCCGGTGCATGAATATGGGTTAGATAGTGTTGATATAGAAGAAAATAAATATGTCGATAATGTATCTGGTTTTGGAATTTTAGCTGGTTTTAGAAGTTGGTATATTCTACAACATTGCAATCTCTATGGCGGTGATTATCAACCTTTCATTACTTACGCATCGTAAAAAACAGTTAATCCTAATAGTTTCAGTTACAGACTCTGTTTGATGATATATCCGTAGTGCAATATACTTTTGTTCTTTTGAATACATAAAAAGGCTCCTTTCGAAGCCCTATAGTAGTCCAGAATTTTGTCCGTACCCTCCACTCATCACATATATGGAGTTAGCAATCGCAGTTTTCACTTCTTCTTCTTTTTTGCACCAAAACAGTTAGAAACGATTACGCCTATGCCGGAGGAAAGTCCCGTACATAATGAGAAAAATAAGAAACTTATCATGCCTACAGAACCAACAAGCTCCATAATAGTAGTTATTCCTATTATAGATGGATATTACATACGAAACAATGAATGAAATGATACAGAATATGCATTATATGCGTGACTTTTTCCTGGCTTTAGTTTTATATTTCCGACTTTCTGGTTTTCCGATATTCCCTCGGAGAAAATCCCTTCAGCTTATGAAATAATCGGCTGAAATAGAGCTGGTTATCGTAGCCTACAATCTTAGATATTTCATTGATGGAATAGTTGGTTGTCTCAAGCAAGACCTGTGCGTTGTTGACACGGAGCGCAACAATAAACTGCATAGGAGTAGAACCCGTGAACTTCTTGAAGCTTCGTATGAACCAACTGACGCTCATCCCCTTGGATGTCGCATATTCTTCTATATTGATATCACGGTTATAATTTTCGTTAAAATATGTCATGGCGGTATCCATCTCGTGGTCGAGATATTCATTTTTTAAAACTTGCTCTCTGGTAAGCTCACGTTGGAATATGATCAGAAGATGACGGAGCAATAATGTGAGCATTTCTTCGTAGTTATCCTGACAACGTTGTAATTCTATAATAATTCTCTTAAATACACGCTCATATTCCATGGATGTACCAACCGGGAATATTCTCTCGTTATCTGGGAAACCATATTTTCTTAGGATATTTTTTACATCACTTCCAGTAAAATGAATCCAGTAGACTTCTGTCTTATCTTCCCCATAGTATTCATATTTCTGAAGCTCTTTTGGACGGAATATGACAATGTTACCAGCGGGAACAATTGTTTCGTTATCAACAGTATCAAAATGAAAATGTCCGCATCCGGCTGCAATATATATAATCTGAAAATCAACACGTCCTCTTGGGCGATAGGTTGGCATCTTTGTGTGCTCAGACAAACGATAGATTCCGCAGCTACCGACAATCAGTGGTCGGCTTTTATCCTTAAAATCCATATGTGAATGGTTCAAATAACCGGTGTTCATGTACATAGGGCAGCACTCCTTTCACTCGATACAATAATCACGATTTCTTCGTTCTTCGAACTCTCGAAATCGTGCCAGCCATGCGCACTCCGGACTATCGTCCTGCGTGCTTATGACTGTTTACCCATCAAATAGAAAAGTGCCCGATGTTGCAAGCAGTTCGTCCACTTTTCTGCTTGATGGGATTATTGTATCATTTTGTGCATATTTTGTCCATTCTAGTTTATAGACATAAGAAATGGATTAAGGTAATATAAATCTAACAAAAGCGAGAAGAAAAAAAAGCAGACAGTAAGGAGAAAACTGTTAGCAGGGGTACAAACAACAAAAAAGTGTATAAACTGTATGAATGAAGGAGGATTATTTATGATCGTGCCACGTTACTATGAGGACTTAAGTGTATTACATGACAATACGATGCCGGCGAGAGCTTATTACATGCCGGCTTCCAAGCGGATGGATGACCTGGTAGAGCACAGAGAGCTGTCAGACAGAATGCAGCTTTTGAATGGTACATGGAAGTTTCAGTATTTTGACAGCATCTATGATATGAAGGATGCCTTTTATGAGGATGGTTATTCGGTTGAGGGCTTTGACGAGATCAAAGTTCCGAGTGTATGGCAGATGGCAGGTTATGATACACACCAATACACAAATATCCGTTATCCATTTCCGTTTGATCCGCCATATGTGCCACAGGATATTCCATGTGGAGCTTATGTGCATACCTTTGACTATGCAAAGGATGCTGCAGCACCAAAGGCATATCTTAACTTTGAAGGTGTGGATAGCTGCTTTTATGTATGGTTAAACGGCACCTATGTAGGCTACAGTCAGGTGAGCCACATGACCAGTGAGTTTGATGTGACAGACGTATTGCGGGAAGGAGAGAACCGGATTTCCGTGCTTGTGATGAAGTGGTGCGACGGTTCGTACCTTGAAGATCAGGACAAGTTCCGTATGAGCGGAATCTTCCGTGATGTGTATCTCTTAAAACGTCCGGAAAAGGGAATTCGTGATTATCGCATTACAACACAATTAGATTCAGACATTGCAAGGATAAATCTTACAGCAGCATTTTACGAGCCGACAGAGGTTCGGGTAAAGCTCGAGGATAAGAATGGAGCAGTTGTTTCCGAGGGTGTTATTTCCGAGAGTGGAGAATCGACTTTTGAGATTGTAGATTATACACTCTGGAATACAGAGAATCCGTATCTGTATACGATTATTCTGGAGACGGAGCAGGAGGTAATCGTAGACCATATAGCACTCCGCAAGATCGAGATCAAGAATCAGGTAATCTACTTAAATGGACAGAAGATTAAATTCCGTGGTGTGAACCGCCATGACTCCGATCCGGTCACCGGATTTACAATTAGCATGGAGCAGATCAAGACAGACCTTACCCTGATGAAGCAGCACAACTTCAATGCCATTCGTTCCAGCCATTATCCAAATGCACCATTTTTCTATGAAATGTGCGACCGCTATGGATTTATGGTGATTGACGAGGCAGATATCGAAGCACACGGACCATTTATGCTGTATCGAAAAGAGGATACGGATTACAACCGCTTTAAGCGTTGGAATGAGAAGATAGCAGATGATCCGGTATGGGAAGCTGCGATTGTTGACCGTGTGAAGCTGATGGTGGAGCGTGACAAGAACCGGTTTTGTATCGTGATGTGGTCTATGGGAAATGAAAGCGCTTATGGCTGCAACTTTGAGAAGGCACTGGCATGGACAAAGGGATTTGATCCGGAACGTATCACGCAGTATGAGAGTGCCAGATACCGCAATTACGATGTAACCTATGATTACGGGAATCTTGACTTATACAGCCGAATGTATCCGGCACTTACTGAGATAGAGGAATATTTGGAAAAGGATGGCAGCAAACCATTCCTTCTGGTGGAATACTGCCACAGTATGGGAAATGGTCCCGGAGATTTTGAAGATTATTTCCAGATGATACAGGCAGAGGATAAGATGTGCGGTGGTTTCGTATGGGAGTGGTGCGATCATGCAATCGCCCATGGTGTAGCCGAAAATGGCAAGACGATCTATGCCTATGGCGGCGATCATGGCGAAGTAATCCATGACAGCAACTTCTGTATGGATGGTCTGGTATATCCGGACAGAAGGATACACACCGGACTTTTGGAGTACAAGAATGTATACCGACCGGCAAGAATAGTATCGTATGATGCAGCAAGCGGTGAGCTGGTGCTTCACAACTATATGGATTTCGATGATTTGAAGGATTATGTTGAGATTACTTACGAGCTGTCACAGGATGGACTTGTGATCGGAAAGGGGAAGCTTTCTGAAGTATCCGTATTACCGCATTGTGATGGAAGCACGACCTTAAAGCTTTCAATTCCGGAGAATGGAAAGGTATATCTGAAGCTGTTCTATAAGCTGAAGAAGGACATTCCGCTTCTTTCCAAGGCGTATGTCTTAGGCTTTGACGAGATAGATGTAAGCAGTAAGGGTGCAAAGAATCAGCAGGCAGTAGGCTGGCTTACAAAGGAAGTGCCTGATACGGGTATTCAGGTACAGGAAAATGATATAGAGATCATCATAAAGGGACGGGATTTCTCCTATACGGTCAACAAGCGGACAGCACTTTTTGACAGCCTGACATTTGCAGGCAGAGAATATATGAATCATCCGATGGAACTGAACATCTGGAGAGCACCGACGGATAACGATATGTATATCAAGGCAGAGTGGAAGAAAGCCCACTACAACGAAGCCTATACAAGAGCATACAAGTCAGAGGTGATTCAGGGAAAGCACGGAGTAACTGTTGTAAGTCAGGCTTCGGTCGTGGCAGCAACCGTGCAGAAAATTATGGATGTGACAATCACTTGGACGATTGACGCAGCCGGAAGAATTGGAGCGGATATCGCAGTGAAAAAGGATGAGGAGTTTCCGGATCTACCAAGATTTGGTGTGCGGATGTTCTTAGATAAGAAGCTTACAGATGCAGGGTTCTTCGGTATGGGACCGCAGGAAAGCTACCGGGACAAGCATAGAGCAGCAAGCCACGGATTGTATCGTCTGAAGGTTTCCGATATGCATGAGGACTATATTCGCCCACAGGAAAACGGAAGTCATTACGACTGCGATTATGTGGAGCTTGGCAACAGCCAGTACGGTATCACTGCCGTTGCAGAGGAGGATACATTTTCATTCAATGCGTCCTTCTATACACAGGAGGAGCTGGAAGAAAAGGCACATAACTATGAACTGATAGAATCGGACAGTACGGTATTCTGTCTTGATTATGCACAGAATGGAATAGGCTCTAACAGCTGCGGACCAGACGTGTTAGAAGCATACAGATTTGATGATAGATTATTCCGGTTCCGGTTTACACTGGTTCCGTATGTGAAAGGATAATGATATAACTCGTTGACACAGTATTTTCCCGAATATCGACGTATAAGTCCGGACATACGGGGATATTCGGGATACAAGAGAACAAAAGTAAAAGCATTTAGAATAATATAGGCATCAGACTGTTTGACACATGAAATTCTAAACATGATTAAGATGAGGAGTGATTCTATGGAAGAAAAAAAGTATTTAAAATGGTATAACAAAGTCGGATACGGATCCGGCGATATAGCAGGAAATGTAGTATATGCATTTTTAACATCCTTTGTGATGATTTATCTGACGGATTCAGTCGGACTTGCAGCAGGTATAGTAGGTACGTTGATCGCAGTTTCCAAACTGTTTGACGGATTTACAGACATTTTCTTTGGCTCGATGATTGACAAGACACACAGCAAGATGGGTAAGGCGAAACCGTGGATGCTTTACGGCTACATTGGATGTGCGATTACACTGGTATGTTGTTTTGCGGTTCCTACAAGCTGGGGAAATACAGCAAAATATGCATGGTTCTTTATTGCATATACATTGTTAAATGGTGTGTTTTATACAGCAAATAATATTGCGTATTCTGCACTTACTTCTTTGATTACGAAGAACAGTAAAGAGCGTGTGCAGATGGGATCTTATCGTTTCATCTTCGCATTTTCTACAAGCCTTTTGATCCAGTCTGTAACCGTAAAATTTGTTGATTACTGCGGTGGAGATGCAGCAGCATGGAGAACGGTAGCAATCATCTATGCAATTATCGGTCTGATTGTAAATACAATCTCAGCGCTCTCCGTAAAAGAGCTTCCGGAGGAGGAGCTTAACGAGGGAGAAGTAAAAGGAGATGAAGAAAAGTATGGACTGGTTCAGGCATTTAAGCTTCTTGTAAAGAACAAGTATTATATGATGATCTGTGGAACATATATTTTACAGCAGCTTTATAGTGCCATGATCGGTGCTGGTATCTACTACATGACATGGGTATTGAAGAACAAGAATCTTTTTGGTCAGTTCGCCTGGGCGGTGAATATCCCGCTTATTATAGCTCTTATCTTTACTCCGACACTCGTTGGTAAGTGGAATGGTATGTACAAGCTGAATCTCAGAGGATATATCATTGCCGTTATTGGTAGAGCGTTGGTTGTTGTAGCAGGATATATGGGAAGTATTCCTCTTATGCTGGCATTTACAGCCCTTGCAGCACTTGGACAGGGCCCATGGCAGGGAGATATGAACGCAGTGATTGCTTCTTGTTCAGAGTATACTTATCTGACACAGGGAAAGAGAATTGACGGAACTATGTATTCTTGTACATCACTGGGTGTAAAGATTGGTGGAGGAATCGGAACTGCAGTATGTGGCTGGTTATTAGAGCTTAGTGGTTATGTCGGAACAAATGCAACACAGCCGCAGTCAGCACTTGATATGATGCAGTTTATGTATTTATGGTTGCCATTGATCCTTGATGTGTTAATTATGATTGTTCTTTCCAGAATGAACGTGGAAGCTGTAAATGAAAAATTGAAAGCTGAAAAGGGAATTAAGTCTGATGAAGTAACAGACGCAACAAAGTATTAAGGTTTATATGTAATGAAAAGCATTGTCTAATTGAACATTCGAGAAAGGCAATGCTTTTTGTGCAAGAAGGTGTATATTTTGAAGGCGAATACAATAATAGAGATCCCTAAGTATGACATTACGTCGGAGAATATTCATTCTATCGTGCAAAAGGAAATCGGAATTGTCTTTACAAAGGTTTTAGAGGATGCAGGCGTTTATAAACGAACACCAGATGGAATTGCTGCATTCAATAGATTTATTGATAATTTATAAAAAGGACCATTTCATTTTTGTGAAATGGTCTGCAAGCTAGGTATTCAGTTTTCACAAAGTAGTCCTTTTAGTATTTTATGCATGATATACATGTTCAAAGTAATCAGCGTAGAATACTAAAAGGTTGTTCATATAATTCTTAAACTTGTTCATAATGCGTACCTCCTTTCCTTATTTACAAGCTGATTATAATTATTTACAAGTTGATTATAGAATAAATACAATGTGATTGCTTGCCAAATCGAAAGAAAAAGTAGACAAATCTTGCAAAGGGGGCGTAACCAATGCATTTATCATTTGTTGATACAAAAGAAGAAATATTAGCTTTAAAAAGAAAATCGAAGCATGTTGCTCCGCATTTACATAATGCATTGGAGATCGTATGTGTGACAAATGGAACACTGGAGCTGGGAGTTGGACAAGAGTTATACCACATGGAAAAGGGAGATATTGGTTTTGTATTTCCTGATATTATCCATCATTATCAGGTTTTCTCTTCGGGAGTGAATAAGGCGGTTTACATTATTTCTCCACCTTTTGCGATTGGGAAATATGCTGATATTATACAGACGATGGCACCGGATTACCCAATCATAAAGGCAGAAATGGTGGAGCCGGAAGTATACCGGGTAATTAATACCATCTTAGATACAGACCACATGGATATAGCAGTTATACAGGCATACCTGCAGATTTTGATTGCAAGATGCATTGGAAAGCTGAAACTGGTCGATAAAGGAGATGTGGGAAGTAAAGATCTTGTCTATCAGGCAGTATCGTACGTGTCTGGTAATTTTAGAAAGAATTTCTCGTTAGATGATATGGCAAGAGATTTGGGAGTGAGCAAGTATGTTTTATCACGAACATTCTCCAAAACATTCCATCGTAATTTCAATCAATATCTGAATGATGCAAGACTAAATTATGCTTGCCATCGCTTAGAAAATACCAGTGATGCCATTACAAATATATGCTATGATAGCGGATTTGAAAGTCAGAGAACATTCAATCGGGTATTTAAGGAACGATACAAAGTTACACCGAGCGAATACAGAAATACAAGCCGTACAGATATAATATCGTGACTATCAAACATAGAGGCAGAGAATGGAAAAGTTGTGGCTGTGATTGGATATAGGCAGTAAATGTGGCAATTCTACCTTTGAGGGGTGTATTTTTTTGCTGTGATAAGATAAGATTATCATGATGAAAGGAGGAATGACCTATGGATATTGCTAAGATTGGAAGATATATCGCAGAAAAAAGAAAAAGAGCTAGGCTGACACAGAGACAGCTTGCAGATAAGCTCGGGAAGAGTGATAAGTCTGTTTCAAAATGGGAACGTGGAATTTGCCTTCCAGACGTTTCAGTATATATGGAACTGTGTAAAATATTGGAAATCAGCATCAATGAATTTTTAGCCGGTGAAGATATTAGCGAAGATAGTGTAAGAGAAAAGTCTGATGAAACGCTATTGCAGGTGTCAAAGGAAGGAAAGAATAAACAGAAATTTCTGCGACGAATCATTGTAGCACTTTGTATTATTCTGACAGGACTTATCACTGTAATCGCTGTTATAGCGTGTAAGAAGATGAGACAACCCCGAAATTTCATAGAAGAAGTATCGCCGGATAGTGCGGAAATGAAAACTGCGGAACTGATGTCTGGAGCAGATGGGGTAATGATGTTTCGGTATAAGACAAAGGATAACTATAAATGCCTTTTTGTTTACTTGTCTGAATATCAATCCGGAAAAAGAGTATCGCATGAGAAAATTGCAGAAATATCTTTTAATGGTACAGAATCTACCGAAACTGGAATGATAGTGGTTGTTCCTAATTTTGAAAAATTTTCTGCAAGTCTAATTGTGGCAGATAACTATACGAAATACACAACAGAAAATCCAATTTTAAATGATGTTGAAGATCGGGAATATTATGGAAGATCGGCGACAAGCATAAACCATACATGTCCGATAGATTTTGGAACAGAGCAGGGGTTAGCGGCTTTGGTTTATGGTAAAAATGGATTAAGTATGTTACCGATACAGGATATTTCCGGAGATAATCTAAATACAGAGAATGATTATATGTATTATTACTCCGTAGAGTTTACGAAATGAGAATATGGATGATCTTCCTATAAAATCTTTACTGATAAGCATGAGGACTAAATATCCTCATGCTTTTTCCCTAGATAGGTGTCAATTTCCTTCTGGTAGTGTTGCAACTCCTTCAGGTCACGCTCATTTTGCCGCTGTTGTTCCTCAAGGTTATAGGGGAGAATGAAGCTATCGGACTTTTACGGAAAACCAAGTAAATAAGCCTGCTACAAAACTTCGTATGACCCTCCTGCAAAATTTTGTACCACCCTCCCACAAAACGATGTACCACCTCATACAAAGTTTTGTAAGACAAATACAGAGAATACGGAGCAGATTGGAGAAGATAGATTTTCATACGATGGAGTATGTGCTGGAATGTCTGCGGAATAATGCTACAAAGGTTCGCAACATACGAAGCTATATGCTCACGACACTGTATAATGCTCCGGTAACATGTAGTAATTACTATAAAGCAGAAGTAAACCATGACTTCTATGGTAAGTAACGATTCATAGCTGCTGGAAACAGCAGTTGACTATATATTTTTCACCTTCCCTTCCTTTTTGAGGGCAGGAGGGCACACCTGCCTTTCGTTTTAAGGAGATTGCTGCAAGCATGATTCTTTGATATAATCAATGCAACAGTTTTACAAATCGAAGTTTGTGATGGTAGATAATATGGAATGATTTAATGTTTTGGGGCTGATTTTTATTGCAGTCATTATGATACCCAATGTTGTATTTGCGATTAAGTGCAAAGATGGATTTGATAATAAGTGGAACAATAAATATGTTGAGGTCACAGAACAAGTAGGGAGATTGGGTTGTTTCGGATTCATGATAATCAATATTCCGGGAACTTGTTTCGGGGGGTGGTCTGACGAAGCATTTGCACTATATCTGATTGTAGATACCATATTGGTAATCAGATTTCCTGTCCGGATGATTTTATGGATCTGTATGAAAAGCCTTATCAGAGATGCAGTATCGTTTTTTTCGTTTCTTGTGAAAAAATTTGTAGTTATTTGTAAGAATTTGTCGAAAAGTGTGCTATATTTTAATCTGCTGACAAGCGGAAAGTTATATGAACACCTTGCCGAAATTGATACTTCGGCTCGTGATATGGCGGAATATCTGATAAAGGAAATGGCAAAGAAGCAAGGTGTAACAGAAGAACTGAAAGCAACGGATATGATGAGATGGATAGGATTGATGAATAACATTCGAGCCTGTGCCGATGAGATTGTAATGAATGATATTGTGTATTCCTAACGGATACCAACCGAAGAAGAACTGCTGTCAAACCGATGGCAGTTTTTCTTTTTCGGCAAGTATTCAAGAAGTCATTAAGTTGCGAGTATAATCGAAGTGGTAGAAAAGTTATCTATTATATCGGTTGTAACTTTTTTATGAACTCTATTGACAAGAAAACTTGGTATGTGTATAATTAAAACATGCAAAGAAAACTTGGCATGGAGGTGTTTTTATGAAAAAGGACGAAATCTTAAATGCAAGCAGAAAAGAACATCGCAATAAGGACTTGGCTGAAATGGAAGTGGTATATCAAGCCGGAAGTCACGCAAGCAGAGTTGGTGCTTTAGTGTGTTGTTTGCTTTCGCTGTTATCTTCTGTGCTTGCTCATACTATGATTTACAGTCCGTGGGTTATATACTTCAGCATTATTGCAACACAATGGTTAGTTCGTTTTATCAAAATGAAGCGAAAGAGTGATTTGGTCTTGACCGTTCTGTTTTTTGTGGTTTCCATTTTTGCATTTGTTGGATTTGTTAGCCACCTTTTAGAGGTGAGAATATGAAAGAACAATTACAACTGAAAAATCACTTAAAGGAAGTTCGCACAGAAGCAAATCTTTCTCAAGCTCAGCTTGCAGAAATGGTAGGGGTATCAAGAAATACCATTAGTTCTATTGAAACAGGACAGTTTAATCCAACTGCAAAATTGGCTCTAATTCTTTGTATTGCATTGGACAAAAAATTTGAGGAACTATTCTATTTTTAGGAGGTCACTATGGAAAATATTATACTGTTGATTTTGGGAGTGTTCATATCTGTTGTGGGAATTGTAAATATCAAAGGCAATATCAGCACAATTCACTCTTATAACAGGCGAAAAGTAAAGGAAGAAGATATACCAAAGTATGGAAAAACAGTTGGCACAGGAACGCTGATTATAGGAATATCTCTTATATTAGGTTTTATTGTTTCGTTTTGGAGTGAAATAATTATAGATTATATCATTCTTCCAGCAGTTATTGTCGGATTAGGCTTTATATTGTATGGACAGTTCAAATACAATAAAGGAATTTTTTGAGAATCAGGGAGGTATAAAGATGGAATTGAACACAATATCAGGTCTGGCGATAGCGGGAGTTATCTGCTCCGTTGTCCTCTCGATGGGGGTACCGATTGCTTTGTTCATTGCAGGAAGGGTGAAGCTTAAGGCAAGGATTTCCTCGTTCTTTATCGGAGCAGGAACCTATCTGCTGTTTGCCATGCTGTTGGAGCAGCTGTTGCATGTTCTTGTCATTCGGTTCTGCGGACTGAACGCACAGAGCAGGCCATGGCTTTACTATGTGTACGCGGCTTTGGCTGCAGCTGTTTTTGAAGAGACCGGAAGACTGATTGCCATGAAGTTCTGGATGAAGAAATGGCTGGATTTTCCAAATGCACTGATGTATGGAATCGGGCATGGCGGTGTGGAGGCTATTCTGCTCGGAGGACTCTCCGGAATCAGCAATCTTGTGTCCATGCTGATGATCAACAGCGGAGCCATGCAGAATACGCTGGCGGCACTTCCTGCTGAGTCTGCAAATCAGACTGTGTCACAGCTGTCGGCCCTATGGACAACACCGGCACCACTCTTTTTTGTAAGCGGAATCGAAAGAATCAGTGCTATCATTCTGCATATCGGGTTGTCACTGCTGATCTACCGGGCGGTAAAGGCAGGCAAATACAGGACAGCGGCTTTTACAGCGGTTCTTGCATATGGGATTCATTTTATCGTGGACTTCTTTGCCGTGGCAGGTCCGGCGCTTCTTCCCATCTATGTGATTGAAATTGGTGTCTTTGTGATGGCAGCCGGAACTCTTGTTATGGCGCTGAAGATGGGAAGGATGGAAGAACTGTGAATTCCAGTTTTCTGCTATCATAAAACAGAATATATCTTACAGAACGCACCGTAGAAATACGGTGTTTTTTGTTATCCCAAACCCACAATTTCATACACAACCACAGGTTAGTACAAATACCTTGCGATTTTTTGAAAGGCTTAGAAAGGAAATTTCCCCTGATTTTCGCCCTGAGAAATGACACAAACAAGGCTTAATGTATCTTTCCTGTGGTTTTTATTTTCGGCAGGAAAGGAGGATTGCTTGCTCTGCCGAGAAAGGAGAACGAAATGGCGAAAAGCAACAAGGCGGATATGAGTTGTGCAAGGGTAAAAAGTACACCGTTTCTGATGTGAGCAAGGCGGAAAGGCACAACGAACGCAAGAATGAAACCTATGAAAATATAAATATGATTGAGGAACGCATACCCTATAATGTGCATTTCAAAAAGCCTTTTGCTCCGACCTATATGGAGCAATTAAAGCAGATGGAAGCTGACGGTATGGTGTCGCTTCGTGGGTTGAGAAAAGACGCAACGCTCTTTAACGAGATTGCGATTAAGTGCAAAGATGGATTTGATAATAAGTGGAACAATAAATATGTTGAGGTCACAGAACAAGTAGGGAGATTGGGTTGTTTCGGATTCATGATAATCAATATTCCGGGAACTTGGTTCGGGAGGTGGTCTGACGAAGCATTAGCACTTTCTATTATTCCTTCAATGTTGTTCTTATTTAGTGGGATTATGAGTAGGTCAGTGCTATTGATTATTGCATCAGTATTATTTGCACCAAGTCATATTGTGATTTCATATAAAAATGTAAAATAATATTTACAAATTCTAGTTTGTAGAATCAAGAAAATCGGTATTTAAGGAGGTCTTGTATGAAGAAAATCGTATGTACAATGCTATGTATTATGCTTTTATTTGTTTTGAGTGCTTGTGGTGGAGATGTCAGTGAAGTAAAAACTCATAATGTTGAATCTGAGAGCTATTCAGAAGAGGATATTAAAGCCGCTATTGACACAATAAAAAAGGAGTTTAAGAGTGACTGGAAAGGATGCACTCTCACAGAAATTTACTATGCCGGAGATGACTGCACGAAAGATCATAAAGATTGGGCAGACAGAAACAATGCAGATGAAGTCATTGTTTTATTATCTTCATTCGATGTTGATTCATCTGGTGGAGACGGGTCTTTGAATCCAAATAGTACATACAGTGATTGGAAGTGGATTTTAGTTAGAACAGATGGCGGAAAGTGGCAGCATGTTGACCATGGATATTAAGTCAAATTCCAGTTTGTTAAACTGACGAGATTAAAAATAATACAGAGATAAGACAATGCACGTATTTTCTAAAAACAATCATGCAATATTGTGTGATAGAAGTCCGGGAACACCCGGACTTCTTCTTATTTTGATAGAATCGACATGTGTGGCTATTAAAAACGTAACAAATTTATGACCAGTAATGGAAAAATGTGATATCACAGCGATACAAGGTCGGAAAAAATGCAAAGACAAAGCCAACAAGGTCGGAAAAAGTGCTGAAACAATGCTAGAATAGACCATAAAAAATGTGGTATACTATCAGAGAAAGGACGGTGTGATAATGTATCGATTTGCAATGAATGATCTGTTACAGTGGAAAGGGAAGAAAAATAGAAAACCTTTAATTATAATGGGAGCCAGACAGGTGGGAAAGACCTGGTTGATGAAGGAATTTGGAAAGAACTGTTATGAGAAAACAGCATACATTTCTTTTTATAACAACCAACGTATGAATGCGGTTTTTGAAAATGATTTTGATATTGAACGAATCATAATGAATTTAAATATTGAGTCAGGAGTAACAATTACTCCAGGGAATACATTGATTATTTTTGATGAGATCCAGAACACACCAAAAGCTTTAGAATCCTTGAAATATTTCTGCGAAGAAGCACCAGAATACCATATTATAGCAGCAGGGTCACTGCTGGGAGTGGCAATTCATGAGGGAGTGTCGTATCCGGTTGGTAAAGTTGACTTGTTGGATCTATATCCGCTTAACTTTAGAGAGTTTTTATATGCTATGGGCGAGAAAAAACTGGCAGATGAATTAAAAACAAAGGACTATTCCATTATTGATAATTTCTCTGACAAATACCTTTTCTGGTTAAAAAACTATTATTACACGGGAGGAATGCCTGCGGTAGTTGATGCTTTTCGACTAGACAAAGATTATACAGAAGTAAGGCAGATTCAAAGCGATATATTAAGACAGTATGAAGGGGATTTTGGAAAGCATATTGAAAGCAGGGTGCTTCCAAGAATCAGAATAGTGTGGAATTCTATCCCAATGCAGTTGGCAAAAGAAAACAAAAAATTCTTTTTTGGTCAAATAAAAAAGGGGGCTCGTAGCAGCGAGTTTGAAATAGCAATTCAATGGCTGCTTGACTGTGGACTGATTTATAAAGTTAATCGTGTAAATGAACCTCATATGCCTCTAAAAGCATATCAAAGCATGAATGCGTATAAATTGTTTATGCTGGATGTCGGATTGCTGGGGGCATTAAGTGAGTTGCCAGCGACATCCATATTGGAAGGAAATGATATTTTTATAGAATTTAAGGGTGCGCTTACAGAGCAATATGTGTTGCAGCAGTTGATTTCAGATACGCCGTACACACCATATTACTATGGGACAGAAAAAGCTACGTTTGAACAGGATTTTTTGATCCAAAAAGAGGCTGCAATTATACCTATTGAAGTAAAGGCAGAAACGAATATAAGGTCTCAGAGTCTAAAAGCATATTGCGATAAATTCCATCCTGAGAAAGCTGTACGTTTTTCAACTCTAAAGTATATGGATCAGGAATGGATGGTAAATATACCACTATATGCGGTATGTAATTTGTAAATTTGGGCTTGAAGGAGTGACAATATATGAAGTATTTATATTTGCATGGACTAGGACAAAAACCAGACAGTTGGAATAGAGTAATAAAAGAAACGAAGGTATCGGAAAGTAGTGTCAAATTGAGTTTGGCAGAGATGTTAGAAGGAAAATCTGCTACATATAAGGAATTATATTCGGCATTCTCATCAGAATGTGACAAGGTGAACGATGAAATTGTCTTATGTGGGCTTTCTCTAGGCGCTGTTTTGGCACTTAATTATGCGATAGACCACCCAGATAAAGTAAAGTCGCTCGTATTAATTGCAGCACAGTATAAAATGCCTCAAAAATTATTGAAAGTTCAGAATATGTTGTTTCATCTTATGCCGAATTCGGCATTCAGTAAAATGGGTTTCAAAAAAGCGGATGTTATCAGCCTGTGCGGGACGATGGCTGAATTGGATTTCAGTGACTCCCTGCATAAGGTGTCTTGTCCGGTATTGCTCATTTGTGGGGAAAAGGACGCTGCAAACAAAAAAACTTCAAAAGAACTTTGCCAATATTTTAACAACGCCTGTTTCCATGAACTTGCGAAAACAGGTCATGAAGCAAACATAGAAGCTCCGGAAGAGTTGGCGATCGTGTTGCAGAGATTTTATGATAATATCAGATAAAATTCAGTGGTGCGTCCAGACAAGGGCATGTGGTGATGTGAATTTATGGAGAAAGTTATGGACTGGTTAAATATATTCGGACTGATAATGATTGCAGTTATTATGATACCCAATATTATTTTTGCAGTTAGATGCAAAGAGGGATTTCAAAACAAATGGAGCAATAAATTTGTTGAGGTTGCAGAACAGATAGGAAGGTTTGGCTGCTTTGGTTTTATGATAATTAACATTCCTGGAACATGGTTCGGGTGGTGGTCTGACGAAGCATTTGCCATATACCTTATTGTGGACGCGATATTAGTAGTGTTGTATTGTGCAATTTGGATAATTTGCTTTAAGAAGAGCAGCATATTCAGAGCACTGGCGCTATCTGTTATTCCCTCAGTTTTGTTCTTGTTTAGTGGAATTATGAGCAGATCAATTCTGTTGCTTATCGCAGCAATATTGTTTGCGCCAAGCCATATTTTGCTTTCGTATAAGAACGCAAAATGATATTGGTCGACTTCAAGTTTGATGGACTGGTGATACACGGAAAATACTATTAGAGCAGGTAACATGCAGGTGGTCATATAACAGACGGCCTGCCGTTTTTGGTGTTTATATTATATATGAATGTGGAAAGATTCTAGAAGATATTTTGGTATATATTAACCGAAATATCTTTTGGAAGAAAATGTCATGGTAAAAGAAATTAAAAGAGATTACTATTTAGAACAACTTATAAATCGTGAAGGAAATGGTCTGAATAAAATTGTAACAGGAATAAGAAGAATTGCGACGTGTTTGTAACGGGAAGTAATGCAAAGTTTTTATCCAGAGATATAGCTACTGAATTTGGCAGCAGAGGGGATGAGGTTCATATGTACCCTTTGAGCTTTTCGGAATTTATGAGTTGTTATGATGGATAAATAGTAGGTGAAGTATGAAAAAGAAATATATAATAATATGTATGTTATTTATTATATTGATTGTTTCTGGATATCCTTATGTTAAAGCGGAAGTATTGACGCTAAAATATGGAACAGAATTTGATTTAGAGAGCTTTGAAATGATTGAAGATATTTCATATTGCAAGGTGTTAGAGTATGACAAACAAAAAGCTAAAGTGCTTTATGTATGTAAAGGTGAACTTTCCTTTTTAGTAACATATCAAAAAAATAGTGACTGGAAGGTTGAAACTTGGGAGAGTATTTGGTCAAAATCAGGAAGTGCGGATAGTTTCAGGTGGTTATTATATCATTGACCTCATCGGTGCCACCATGAAATATGTTTTATTAGCTTTCATTATGTTAATAGTTGAATTTGCTTTTTGTAAGCAATTATGCAAAAGGTAAATGATATAATCAATTAGGTTTTGGGATTTGTATAGGACAATATACTAAAGTAGGGGCAAGATTTATCGTTAAATCAATCATTTGTTGCAAAAATCAGAAGCATAAGTACAAATTACAGGAGGGTTCAAATGGGATTATTTGATAGATTTAAGAAGACATCAAAGGAAAGTTTATTAGGATATTTGCAAAATAGCATTTCAGATAATTCTAGCCTGGAACACATAGTAAGCGTGTTCGAAGAGATGTGTAATATGCCACTTAAAGAAGATATGATTTTATTTGAAACAGGAACCTATTCTTTTACAGGGAAACCTATGTTTAACTTTTCTTTGGTTAGACAATTTCCTAATGATGAGGAAGAGTATTATCAAATTCATGTGGATGTGTTATATATTCCAACGGAAGAAAATAAAGATTTTCAACGAACTATATGGAATGAGGATATTGAAGAAGATATATTCAGCTATATCAAAAAGACTCCGGAGTTTAATTTCTGTAAAGATAAGGTATTCAGCAAAATAGAAATATATTTGGATGAAACCTAACGTGAAAATCGGGATTTTATGAAATGTTAAGAGGAAGCTAATGAGAATGATGGTAGAAAAAAAGAAATCAATAGTTTTAATTATTATTTTACTTACAATTGTTGTTATTTTTATTTGTGGTCGATATTATTTTGCACACAATAAAAGTTATAAAAATGAGGCAATTGAAAAAGGTGATTATATATATCTTAATGGAGTTAGATATTCTCAAACATCGAAACTAGAAAATTATAAAATATCAAATGTGGTAATTTGTACATCCGACAGTGGGAGAAAATTATATGAGATAGAAGAATATCCTGATTATGAATATATCGCGGGATATTATGCATGGGACGGCGTAATATATAAAAAAGATGAAACAGACTGATAACTTCCAGTTTGGAGAATTGAAAAAAATGGGATTTACCTATTAAGACATATAAACTGTTGACAATAAAGCTCCTATATAGTATGTTTTTAATAAACTACTATATAGGAGCTTTTGTATGGAAATGAATGGAGGATTTCTTGTCACCAAAATAAAACAGCTTGGAGACCGGATTTTCGAGAAGATTCTCAGTGAAAAGAATATTGATGCGTTTAATGGAGCCCAGGGGCGTATTCTTTATGTACTGTGGCAGGAGGATGGTATCTCAATCAGGTCACTCTCGACTAAATGCGGATTAGCGATAACATCTCTTACTACGATGCTGGAAAGAATGGAAAATCAAGGGCTGATAAGCCGTGTTCAGTCTGAAACGGACAAAAGAAAAACACTCCTGTTTCTGACTGAGAAAGCACATGCCTTAAAGGGTGAGTACGATTCTGTATCTGATGAGATGGGCAGTATTTACTACAAAGGTTTTTCAGAGGAAGAAATTACCCGGTTTGAGGAATGCCTCGACCGCATCAGAAAGAATCTTGAGGAGTGGCAGAAGTCATGAGTATTTGTATCAAAGATCAGATTCAGAACATGAATATCGTCATTGGCTGCACAGTGGGGTGTACATATTGCTATGCCCGCAACAACGTGAAACGCTGGCATATGATTGATGACTTCTCTGACCCTGAATTCTTTCCGGGTAAGCTCAAGATGATGGAAAAGAAACGTCCGAAGAACTTTCTTCTTACCGGGATGAGCGATCTCTCCGGATGGAAGCCGGAATGGAGAGACGAGGTATTTGCAAAGATCCGTGAAAATCCACAGCATCAGTTCCTGTTCCTTACCAAGCGACCTGATTTGCTGGATTTTGATACCGATCTGGAAAACGCATGGTTTGGCGTTACGGTAACGAGGAAAGCAGAACTGTGGCGTATCGACGCCCTTCGGAAAAACGTCAGAGCAAAACATTACCATGTTACCTTTGAGCCGTTATTCGACGATCCCGGCATAGTTGACCTTTCCGGAATCAATTGGATTGTTGTCGGCACCATGACCGGAGCTCAGAGCAGGAAGACTCATACGGAGCCGGAATGGGCATGGTCTCTGACGGACCAGGCACATAAGCTCGGCATTCCGGTGTTTATGAAGGAAGACCTTGTCCCTATCATAGGGGATGAAAATATGATTCAGGAAATGCCGGAAGAATTTAATAAAGTGTTAGAGGAACAGAAATCATGGAAGAAGTAATAAATGGAATCCTCATTCGTGAGGTGGAAACAAAGAACATCATGACTAAGTCTAGTCTGCCGGTAGGCGGTTACTCGGTCAATCCCTATGTAGGCTGTACACATGCCTGCAAGTATTGCTATGCTTCTTTTATGAAGCGCTTTACCGGGCACAAGGAGGAATGGGGCACTTTCCTTGATGTGAAGCATTGGCCGGAAATTAAAAATCTGAAGAAATATGCCGGACAGCGCGTGGTCATCGGTTCTGTGACAGATGGCTACAATCCACAGGAGGAGCAATTCGGGAATACCAGAAAACTTCTGGAGCAGCTGATCGGCAGTGACGCAGATATTCTGATCTGCACAAAGTCGGATCTTGTGGTACGGGATATTGATCTGTTGAAGAAACTTGGACGTGTAACCGTTTCATGGTCGATCAACACACTAGATGAAAATTTCAAGAACGATATGGATTCTGCTTCGAGCATTGAGCACCGTATCGCTGCTATGAAACAGGTATATGAAGCAGGTATCCGTACAGTCTGTTTCGTATCCCCGGTATTCCCTGGTATCACGGATTTTGAAGCAATCTTTAAGCGGGTAAAGAATCAGTGCGATCTGTTCTGGCTCGAAAATCTCAATCTTCGAGGCGGTTTCAAAAAGACAATTATGGATTATATCGCCGGAAAATATCCTGATCTTGTACCACTTTACGACGAGATCTATAACAAGCATAACCGCAGCTACTTTGAAGCACTTGAAGTAAAAGCTGAGAAAATGGCTAAGAAGTATGATTGTGCCTTTGTGGATAATGAAATGCCTTATGGCAGAGTCCCGCAGGGACATCCGGTGATCGTAGATTATTTCTATCATGAGGAAATCCGTGGGACAGAGAATACCGGAAAAAGAAATCGCTAAATTCCCGTTTATTGGGAAGTCGCAGAGAACGAAAAATCGGAATTTAATGAATTAGTCACAAATTACGGGTAAGTAACAAGGATTTATGGAGAATTTACATAGTATGGAGTTTGAAAAATACAAAAAATATTTAATCAGTACTTGGTTGCCGGAGTATGAAGCAGAACATACGGAGAGAGATTTGATGGTGGAAGGGTGGAATATGTTATTAGATGAAGTTTTTTCACCATTGATTGCTAAAGAACTAGGCATGCGATATCTTGGTAATCGTATCTGGGCTGATGATTATTGCAATCATCGTCGCAGGGTATTAAGTCTATTCCAGCAAACTGATTTAGGTGGAAGCTTTAAGTGGGGATGGAACTATGATTTTATTCCCAAAATGTCAGCGAAAAAAGCAGTTTATGTTAGAACGGATAAGAGTATATTTACGCATTTTTTTGAAAACATTTGGGAAAACCATAATAAGATAGTTGAAGGAAAATGTCAAAAAGCAGATATGACGTTTAATCGCTGTTATATAGACAGTGCAGATTTTGAAAATTCTATGAGGCAAAGGGTAAAAGCGTATGAAGCTGCTTTTTATTATACTCTGCCTCTTATTAGATCCTTTTATGAAGAGACCAAAACCTATGAGCAAAGCATAAAAATGATAAACACCCTATTAGAAAGCTCTTACTATCGATTGATACAGGGAAATTATCTATATTTAACCAAAATATTTTTGCAACAATATGTGTCCTTAGGAGAAGAAAATGAGAAAGAGTTGCGAGAATTGTTTGTAAATGATAATACCAGAGAAAGCTTTTTGAAAAAATTTGCTCAGATACCAAAGGATTATAGATAGTCATGTATATTACGAACGGAATGTAGATGTGTATAACTTCAAGTTTGTCAGAATGAAAAATCAAGTGTAGAAGGACACATGACAGGTGGGATTTGGAATGATTCAGACAAAGAGAAAGATGGATTATGTCCGACCATTTGAACAGGTATTACAGGAAGAATCTCATCCTGCGAATCAGACAGCATATATTGATATTATCCGGGGACCGGAGAAACTGGCGGAAAATAAATATGAAAGATATTACCTTGTAACAACGGCAGAGGGAAGTAAATTCCTAAAAGTTATTTTTAGCACTTGTTGTGAGGTGACTGTTTAAAGAAAAAGACCCAAAATCAATGATTTAGGGCTTGAAACTATAGGAAGGAGCAGATTTGATATATGGGTTTATTTAATAAAATGAAAAAATTTTTTTCGTGCTTTAAGTATAAGCTGGACAGAGAGATTTTAAGGGAATATCTCCAGCATACAATTAATTTTGCTGTCGAGAATAAGTTGCCATTTTGTGATGAATTTTATATTGCTGACAGTCTTGATGCAAAGGATAGATTACATGTCGCTATCCTAAATTATGATGTACCGGGAGAGGCTGTTTATGAGATTGAGAAGAGTTTTAAGGGAATAGTTATTTTTGCGAATCACGAGAAATGTTACAATCCGGAAAATGATCACAAGTATATTAATGCGGAAGATTTTATAAGCCGAGAACTTTGCACGTTGCCAGAAGAGTTTTTTGTATTTATGGATATGGCGCCGACTATGCTTGAACAGTATGAGATTTAGGGACGTTCCTTTTGTCACAATGAGCGTCCCCTGTCTTACTTATAACATGCCACAGGGACACTCCTCGTGCCAAAAGGAACGTCCCCATATTATCAGAATGAGAGCGAGGGAAAATGCATGGATATGTTACAGTTGATGAAGGAGCGGCACAGTGTGCGGCAATATAAGGATAAGCCAATCAAGCAGGAGAAACGTGCGGAGATCGACAGGCTTATCTCTGAGATAAATTCTGAGAGCGGACTGAGCATGCAGGCGGTCTACGATGAGCCGAACTGTTTTGATTCGTTTATGGCGCATTATGGCAAATTCACAAATGTTTCTAATTATATAGCGATAGTTGGCGCGAAGAACGACCAGGAAAAGGCCGGCTACTATGGTGAAAAGCTGGTGCTTGGATGTCAGGAACTTGGACTTAACACATGCTGGGTTGCAATGTCACATGGTAAGACCAAGGCAGTCATAGGCAAAGGACAGAAACTGCTGATAGTGATTGCCCTTGGGTATGGTGAGAATCAGGGTGTTGCCCACAAGAGCAAAGATATATCAGAAATCAGCAGGGCAGATGTGGAGACAGATTGGTTCACAAAGGGGATGGAGGCGGTGTGTCTGGCACCGACAGCAGTGAACCAGCAGAAGTTCATGTTTGAGCTGAGAGAGGGTGTGGTGACAGCGAAAGCTCCGAGAGGAATATGCACGAAGATAGATCTTGGAATTGCCAAATACCACTTTGAGGCTGGGAGTGGACACAAAGTCTTCACAAAATAATTAGCACTCGCCTCTTGACAGTGCTAACAACTAGGTGTATAACATAGTTAAAGATAAGGAAAGGGATTAGAAAGAAGAGAAAGAATCCCGAAAGCTTATCTTGATAATTATTTTGAAAGTAACAGTAAACAAAAAGTCTAAGTGCCTTGGGGTTTCATAAGAAACCACAATTTCCGACACTTGTTTGAGATTGAAAGGAGAAATGACTTATGTTACCTAGTATTTTTGGAGAAGATTTATTTGATGATTGGATGAATGACTATTTCCCATTTGGAAGGGATTTTGACAAGGAGTTCAGTAAAGCGTTAGCACCTACCGAGCATGCTCTGTATGGCAAGCATGCAAAGAACATGATGAAGACCGATGTCCGTGAGACAGACGATTCATATGAAGTAGATATGGATCTCCCAGGATTCAAGAAAGATGAAGTAAAGGTTCAGCTTGCTGATGGTTACCTGACGATTGAGGCTGCAAAGGGTCTGGATAAGGATGAGAAAGACAAGAAGAGCGGCAAGTACATCAGGCGTGAGCGTTATGCCGGCAGCATGAGCAGAAGCTTCTATGTCGGTGAAGGAGTTACTCAGGAAGACATTCATGCAAAGTATGAACATGGCGTACTGAAACTGTCGATTCCTAAGAAGGAAGAGCAGAAGAAAGTAGAGAAGAGTAATTACATCGCAATCGAATAATGTAAGAACTGCGTGATTACTTAATAACAGATGACTAATATTCGTAGAGCCCTCCGTGTATCTGCAAGGTGCAGGTATGCGGGGGGCTCTTTTGCTTGCCTGTTCCAGGGACACTCCTCATGACAAAAGAAACGTCCCCATTAAAGTATCCCCATTAAAGTATCAGCCATGAAAACAATATGACAGCCAAAGGCATGGTTATGATACAGAACAAAGTAGTAAATACATTTAAAAGACTGGAGTATGTTGCATCTTTGTTATATACCTGAACCATCTGGGTGATTGTTGAAGCTGATGGCGTGATGGAGGCAAGGTATACTATGAGTAGTAAGGTTCTTCCGTCTGGAATAAATTCGTACACATGACTTACACACATTATAAGCAGCAAAATAGTAGGCCAGATAACGAGCCTGATGGCAGAGAAAAGGTATAGTTTTGCATTCTTCAGGCTGGCCAGAATCGGCGAATCAGCCATCAGCATACCAGTTACTATCATGCTTAGAGGTGCAAGCATATTCCCAATGTCATTTATCGGGGCAAGGATGACGGCTGGCAGTTTTATCTTGCAGAAAAATAGCAGGAGACCTGCTATTATGGCTAATACATTTATATTGGATATTATCTTTTTCCATTCCAGGTGTGGCTTTTCGGAGAGCATTGTGCTGCAGTGTGTCCAGAGAAATATCAGTTGTACAGACATAAATGCGCATGAATACAGTACATAGTCGGAACCCAGAATAGCACTTACAAGTGGGATAATCATATTTCCAGAGTTGGAATACATGACAGTTGCACATTCAACTGGGGTCCAGTGCCAAAATTTCCTTCCGATATTTATAAAAATCAAAAGCAGAACATGTATAATGACCGCAATGACAGCGGAAAATAACAGTCCCTGCAGTTTTTCTTTTGTAAAATCAATCTCAAATGAACCAATTATGGCACAGGGCATCACCAGGTATACCACGATGATAGATAATATCCGGCTGTCAGATGATTTTAATATATTTTTGTTGACAAGAATAAATCCAAGCAGGATCATAATAAAAAAGTTAATAAGCTTTCCGAGCAAAATTATACTTATCTGCATAGCGATTACCTCTTTTCGTTTCTGTATTATAATACTATTCCTCTAAAAAAACATCCCTGAATGCTGACTTGTCAAAACTACATGAATGCGATAAAATATGTGCAATTTGTAGAGAACTTGTAAATGGTATCCAAAATAAGGAGAGATGACATACTATGAATTCGCGTAAAAACCATAATAAAAAGCTTATGTTGCCGGTTCTCATTTTTCTGGTTGGCTGTCTGGTTTTGACAGTAGTTTTATATCATTCATATAGATCAAATTATAAACAGGTACGGAATGTCACAGCGCTTAATGCCGCAACATATGCAGAACGACTACAGAATGACATGAACCGTGGAGTTGCAATTACAGATACACTTGAAGAGATAGCAATCAGCGAAAATGGGAAAATTGACAATTTTCAAAAAGTTGCTCGGGATCTGATGGCAGATTTTATTCAGAGCATACAGATTGCGCCTGACGGTGTTGTCACAGATATATATCCGGAGGCAGGGAATGAAGCTGGAAAGATAGATTTGATGCATGATGAAAGTCGTGGAGAGATATGCCGCTATGGAAGAGATAAAAATATAGTCACGATGCAGGGCCCTTTTGATTTAAAACAGGGGGGGCAGGGCATTGCGATTAGAAATCCTGTATATCTGGAGGGGGCAGATGGCTCTCAAGTATTTTGGGGATTTACCATAGTAATTATACGTGTTCCGGAGATATTTACAGAATCAATTCAGGCACTCACAAAATTCGGTTATGATTACTCCCTGACAAAGACAGTTTCCCCTTTGTCTGATGATACAGAGATAGTATCATCATCCGGCAATATTATGAAGAATCCGATTACATTTGAGTTTGAATTTTGCGGCAGTCTATTTGATTTTGAGGTAATGCCTGCTGATGGCTGGAGTCACGGGTGGAATGTATTTCCGCAGCTGTTTTTGGGAATATGTGTTATTTTGCTCTTAACTGGATTAACGGTGGTCATCCTTGTGATTGAGAGAAATCGAGATACATTAAAAAAAATGGCGATAACAGATCCGCTGACCGGACTCTTGAATCGTAAGGGGTTTGACGAACAGCTCAAAAATGTTATGCAGGGCGATCTTCATATTCATTGCGTGGGTATACAGATGGATATTGATGATTTTAAATTTATAAATGATATGTATGGTCATGTAGTTGGAGATGCCGCACTGAAAAGTCTTGCACAGGACATGCAGAGCTATTTCAATGATAATTCTATTATTTGCAGAAATGGCGGTGATGAGTTCTCTGCCATTCTGGTTGACACAACAGAGGAAGAGACAAGAAAGAAAATAGAACAATTTACTCTTCAGCCACGGTATATAACATATAATGGTGGGGAGCATCCATTTTACATTTCTCTTGGGTATGCAGAATATCCAAAAGATTGTGAAGATGTTTCGGAGCTTATCAGATGCGCGGATATGGCACTTTACGCGGTAAAACTTCATGGAAAGCATAATTGCAGTCCTTATCGAGGAGCTTATAAGATGCAGCACAGAAGCCAGCTTGGGTTTGCACTTCAGGATGTATCAAAGAATCTTCCGGGAGCTTTCCTTATATATATAGCTGATCCTGAAAATGATAATATTTTATTTGCAAATCGTGAACTGATAGAATTTGCTGGCTGCAGGGATTTTGATGATTTTCTGGATTACACAGATCATAGATTCAGAAACCTGATCCATCCAGACGAACGGGATTCTGTTGAGACCAGCATCTGGAAACAGATTGATGCAAAGACCAATGGAAATAATGACTATGTAAGGTTCCATTTTGCAAAAAAAGATGGAACATATCTTCCTGTTCTTGATCACGGAAGAATTGTGGAAAACCGTTATTATGGAAATGTATTCTACGTTTTGATCATGGACTGCGCTCTGGTTGAATCTTATTATGATAACAAAATAGGTCTGGAAACTGTGCCGGAATAGCGGATTGGCTATTACAGGAATAGGACACAAAATCTTCACAAAAGAATTAGCACTCACCTCTTGACAGCGCTAACAACTAGGTGTATAACATAGTTAAAGATAAGGAAAGGGATTAGAAAGAAGAGAAAGAATCCCGAAAGCTTATCTTGACAATTATTTTGAAAGTAACAGTAAACAAAAAGTCTAAGTGCCTTGGGGTTTCATAAGAAGCCACAATTTCCGACACTTGTTTGAGATTGAAAGGAGAAATGACTTATGTTACCTAGTATTTTTGGAGAAGATTTATTTGATGATTGGATGAATGACTATTTCCCATTTGGAAAGGATTTTGACAAGGAGTTCAGTAAAGCGTTAGCACCTACCGAGCGTGCGCTGTATGGTAAGCATGCAAAGAACATGATGAAGACCGATGTCCGTGAGACAGACGATTCATACGAAGTAGATATGGATCTCCCAGGATTCAATAAAGATGAAGTAAAGGTTCAGCTTGCTGATGGTTACCTGACAATTGAGGCTGCAAAGGGTCTGGATAAGGATGAGAAGGACAAGAAGAGCGGCAAGTACATCAGGCGTGAGCGTTATGCCGGCAGCATGAGCAGAAGCTTCTATGTCGGTGAGGGAGTTACCCAGGAAGACATTCATGCAAAGTATGAACATGGCGTACTGAAGCTGTCGATTCCTAAGAAGGAAGAGCAGAAGAAAGTAGAGAAGAGTAATTACATCGCAATCGAATAATGTAAGAAATGCATAATTACTTAATAACAGATGACTAATATTCGTAGAGCCCTCTGTGTATCTGCAAGGTGCAGGTATGCGGGGGGCTTTTTTGCGTTCTGCTATTAGATGTAAATGAGCATTGTTCCAGTGAAAGTGGAAAATATTATGACTATTTTGGCTGGAATATTGTAAATGCTGGTAAATTTTTTCATTGATATTTACACAGAATATCTCTAAAAATGTTGAAATGGCATTTGATTTATTTGATAATAGTGATTGAGACTGGTGATGGAGGACAATCGGTGAAACGTTATTCAATAAAGGGGGATTTATATGTTCGATTTTCAGCAAATGTATAGAGAAAAGCTGCGTACACCGGAGGCTGCGGTGGAGTGTGTCAAGGATGGAGACTGGGTCGATTACACATCGTCCCTTGGAAAACCTGTACTACTTGACAGAGCACTGGCAAAGCGGAGAGATGAGCTGCACGATGTGAAGATCAGGGGCAATCTGATGGCTGGGCCTATAGAGGTTGCAGAGTGCGATGACAGTCAGGAGCATTTTGTGTATCATAGCTGGCACTGTTCGCAGTACGAGAGAAAGCTGTGCGATGAGGGCAAATGCTATTATATACCGATGGTGTTCCACAATAATGCGGCTTACTATGAGTATTTCCTCCATGTAAATGTGGTCATGGTGTCGGTGGGACCTATGGACAAGCATGGTTATTTTAACTTCTCGGTAAATACCGGTGTGGCTGCCCCTATTGCCAGGAAGGCGGACATCGTTATAGTTGAGGTGAATGAGCACATGCCTAAGATACGCGGTGGATATGACGAGTGTATTCACATATCGGATGTGGATATGATCGTAGAGGGGGAGCACGAGCCATTTGCTGATGTGAAAACACAGGCACCGCGGGAGGTTGACCGGAAGATAGCGGAGCTGCTCATTCCGTATATTGTGGACGGTTCAACACTGCAGCTTGGTATCGGAGGAATGCCAAATGCGGTGGGTGAGATGCTGGCTCAGTCGGATCTCAAGGATCTTGCCATGCACACGGAGCTCTGCTCGGATGCATATCTTGCCCTGTACAAGGCGGGCAAGCTGACAAATAAATACAAGAACATAGATCGTGGAAAAGGCGTATTTGGCTGTGCCATCGGCTCAAATGAGCTGTATGAGTGGCTGGACGACAATCCAGGAATCGCCGCATATCCACTTGAGTATGTGAACAGGCCATATGTCATATCGCAGATAGACAACATGGTGTCCATAAACAGCTGTGTGGCTGTGGATTTGTACGGACAGGTTGCGGCGGAGAGCAGTGGTTCACGCCAGATCAGCGGAACCGGCGGACAGCTTGATTTCCTGATCGGAGCATCGGGCTCTCGTGGCGGCAAGGCGTTTATCTGCATGAGTTCCACTCACACCGACAGGAATGGAATGAAGCATTCCAGGGTAAAGCCACAGTTCAACGGAGATATCATCACCTCGCCGAGAAGTCAGGTGTATTTTTTGGCGACAGAGTACGGTGTGATAAACCTTGAAGGGCGTTCCACATGGGAGAGAGCGGAGGCACTGATATCCATAGCTCATCCTGATTTCCGGGACATGCTGATAAAGGAGGCCCAGGAGAGAAAGATCTGGCGGAGGTCGAATAAGAGATGATGAGGTTATGATAAAGAGGGAACTGCGTGTTCTTCAAATGGTGAAGAAACAGATGGAAAATTAAAATTTTTTTCTCGGAAAGTGTAATTTGATAAAACAGAAAGGTAGTATATGTATGAGGGAGTTAAAAGACAAAAGATCTTTAAGCGATAACTTCGGGGATTCGATATATATATGCGAGGGTAATTGACAAATGAACGATCAGCTGATAATTGAACTGTTTTTTAAAAGGTGTGAGGAGGCAATTACTGCTACTTCCGAGAAATATGGAAAATTATGCAAATCAATATCTGACAGGATTTTGAAGAACAATGAGGATGCGGAGGAGTGTGTCAGCGATACATATCTGACACTCTGGGAAACAATCCCACCGGAGGAACCGGATCCATTTGTGGCATACATCTGCAAGATAGTGAGGAATCTGTCGCTCAAGCGATACAGACATAATACCGCAGAGAAGCGAAATTCCTACTACGACGCATCTCTGGATGAGATATCAGAGTGCGTGGCGGCATGCGGAGAGGTGGACGAACGGATCACTGCCCAGGAACTTACAGACAGATTAAACAAATTTCTGGAAGGTCTTAAGGAAGTGGACAGGGTTATGTTTGTCAAGAAGTACTGGTTTTGCATGGAGATTCCGGAGATAGCGGAGGAAATGTCTCTGAGTACCAATTATGTAAATGTGCATTTGCACAGGATAAGGGAGAAACTGAAACAGTATCTTGTAAAGGAGAATTGGTATGAAGAAAGAATTGGTTGAGGAAGCGCTTACTAATATAGACGACAGGTACATAGAGGAAGCACTTACATATAAGAAGAGTAAGATAATAAATTTCCCGAGAACGACAAGCAAGCTGGTAAAGGCTGCCACAGTGACGCTGGCTGTGCTGGCGGTTGGATCGGCAACAGTGCATGCCGGGGCGGAAGTGTTAAAGAAGATATTCTACACGGAACACACAATGTCGACAGGAAATCCTGATTATGTGCGTGATGAGTGGTTTGAGACCGAGACACCTGAACCGGAGGTTGAGCAGATTGGCGGAGAAATAAGCGATGGTACAGAAAAGTGGATAACCAAGAGTACTGAGATACTAGGTTCATATACAAATGATATATACATCTATAGTACATACGAGGATGCAGTGGCAGATACAGGTATGAAGCTGTGGTTTGATACTCTTCCAGGTGAAGTTACTGATGTTACATACACATATGCGTATTGTGATAATGATTACGCAAAATTCATAGATGTGGTAGCAGAGTATAATGGTAGCGAATATTACCTTACTGAGGAGATATGGGGCGGAAATGTTGCTGACGATGTGGGATACAGCCTGCAATTTGAAAACAAACAGAACGAGAGAGTATATACAAACGCTAATGGTATAGTTTTCAATATTGCCGACGATGTTGTGCAGGACGAGCAGTTCGATGAAAATGGTGAATCTGTATATGTGACGAGGGTGAGAAGTACAACCATGATATTGGATGGGGATTATTATGGCAATATGGTATTTGACGATATGTCAGAGGATGATATACATTACATATTGGATCAGATTAAGATTGGGAAATAAAAAAAATTTTTTTAACTGTAATTTTACATGAAAAAAGGGAAGTATATTGTTGAAGGGGCGCGTAAAATGTTCGCCTCTAGGAGAGGGAGAAATATTTACAATGAAAAAGACAAAGTTGGTGGCACTTCTGCTGGCGGCTTCCATGGCGCTGACCGCCTGTGGAAATGATGGGGGAACAAAGAAGATCGGAGTATTTGCAGGAATAAAGACAGCGAATAAGGCAGTGGGTACTCTCTCTGCCTCTCCTGCAAAGATGCGGGTTAAGGAATTGGCTAAACTTGTCAATGATATGGATTATGAGGAAATCGATATGGATGAGATACCAGAGGAAGTAATATCTAAATATTCTTTTATTGACAGTATTGAACATCCGGAATTATATGATAAATTTGTGGACTTGGAGTTTTATACAGCTGTTGAATGTGGTGATGCAAGCAAACACATAGTATATTATGACAATCAGTACTGTATGGATTACGATGAGGACAGATATTATAGGGTTTCCAGTTCTGACGAGAATACTTATAAGAGGCTGGCACAATTGGCGCTAAGACTTAATGGGATTGACTATCTGGACTATGAAAAAAAGATAAAAGAAGGAGGATCCACTGATGTTATAACTGCGGACAAGGTAAAGAATGATACTGGAAATCCCAACTATACAGAGTGGATCAAGGGAATCTGTAGTGATATTGCATCTGTACCTGACAGAGGTGAGGTTACTCTGTTGAACAATGATTATACAGGATTTGAGTGTGCGTACAGGGTGGATAACCTGACAGAGGGTGATTTCGAATATTTGGTTGATAAGTATAAAAAGGAAGGTTTCAACCAGGACATCGTGGAGTATGATCGCGGATTTATGGCATTTTCAGAAAATGCTGCAATGGACTATGTTGCCATAGGCGTCGGCAAAGGCAGCATAGTAATTACCGTGGGAGGAGACAGAAATCGTGCTGGTTCAGTTACTGCCGGCTGGGACGCCAGCACTATGAGCCAGTATGCGCCAAAACCAGAGAGTGGGGAGTGCTATCTGTCGCTTGACAAACCTGGTATTTACCCGGTTTCGAGTGATTCGGCTAAGCTTAGATGCGTAGTTTATAATATTGATACAGCCAAGGTCAAAGAATACGTGGAGTTATGTGAGAACAAAGGTTTCTCAGCTGAAGGGGCTTATAATGTTATTGATGATAAGCGGGTGGACTGGACTGGATGTTCGTCAGATGGAATGATCAGTATAACAAAAGCTGAAGATGACACGTTTATGATAGTTGAGTTTGTAAAAAGTGAATAATATCCACTAAATATTGGGGAGGAAATTAAAATGGAGTCAAATAATAGCAAGAATATAAAGGACATGCCTTATGTGGATCCTGAGTCAAAGAAAAAATATGGTATGAAGTGGCATCGTTTTCTCTGTGTAGTTCTGTGCATTACAGCTATTCTGGAAATTGTGGCCGGGGTGATGTGCATACTTGGAAAAGGAGAATATTCTGAACTGTATAGTATGGGCCTGGAGTCAGGCGTATTCACAAGCGTCAAACTGGTTGTATGTATTGTCGGAGCACTGAGAATCCTGTCTGGTCCGCTTGCATTTGTAGCGAGACAGAAACTGGCAAAATTTAAGAAGAACGGGCCGCTTTTCTTCTATATTTATCTGATTGTTAGTGGGGCAGCAAGTATCGTGTATGATAGTGTTGCCATAATTATATTCAGGAGAATTAATATGGAATTTCCTGCAGAATTCTTTTCTGTCAAAGAGGGCGTTGTAGGGATAATCGCAGGAGTTGTATACATTCTTCTCAATATGCTCTATTACCACAACAGAAAGGTGTACTTTGTGAATGGACGACCAGAAGATAATTGAATTATTTTTTAAAAGGTGTGAGGAGGCAATAGCGGCTACTTCCGAGAAATATGGGAAAATGTGCAGATCGATATCTGATAGGATCCTAAAGAATAACGAGGATGTGGAGGAATGTGTCAATGATACATATCTGACGCTTTGGGACACTATACCACCTGAAGAACCAAATCCATTTGTGGCATATATATGCAGGATCGTGAGGAATCTGTCACTTAAGAGATACAGACATAATACTGCAGATAAGAGAAATAAAGTAATGGTAAGGAATTTGTTATACACTTTTATATACTTTTAGGGAGGAATATTTAATATGAAAAAGGTAAAATTATTGGCACTTATGTTAGCAGCATCTATTTCGCTGACAGCATGTGGTACAGATGGGGGAACCGAGAAGGCAGGTGTGTTTGCTGGGGTAAAGACAGCAGACAGGATATCAACGAACAAATATTATACCACTGATAAGGTGCGTGTCAGGGGAATCGCAAATCTTGTAAATGAGATGGATTATGAGGAGATCGAAGGGGATATTCCAGACGTTTTTTTCGAAAATTCGAATGAGGAAATCGAAGAAGATATTTCGTTTGATACTTTCGGACGTTCGTATGAGGTGTCATTGGGGTTCTCGACATCAGTCAAAGGTTATATGGGAGACAAGAGGTTGTGCTATGTAAATGGACAGTATTGCACGGATTGGACAAGGGGAAAATATTATAAAATTTCCAGTTCTGATGAAAATACATACGAGAAGCTGAAACAGATGTATCTCAAACTTGAAGGAATAGGAATTTTAGACTATGAAAAAATGATAAAAGAAGGTGGCTCTTCAGATGCTGTTATGGCAGACAAAGTTCAGCTTGATACCGAAAATTCGAATTATGCTGAGTGGGCTAAGGGAATCTGCTGTGATATTGCCTCTGTACCTGATAGAGGTGAGGTCACTCTGTTTAATAATAATTATATGGAATTTGAGTGTGCATACAAAATAGACAATGTGACAAAGGATGATTTTACATATCTGGTTGACAAATATAAAAAGGAAGGCTTTAACCAGGATGTGAGTGAGTACGATTGCGGTTTTATGGCATATTCAGATAAGGCAGCATTTGATTATATGGCTATAGATTATAGAGAAGACTGTATCGTACTGACTGTAGGTGGAGATATAAACCGGGCAGGCTCAGTTACTGGCGGCTGGGAAGATGGAAAACTTGGCAAATATGCACCAAAGCCAGAAAATGGTGATTGTTATATAATGCGAGACAGAGCTGATTATTATCCAGCGCCAGGTGAAAATGTTCATTCAGAGTATGTAGTTTATAATGTTGATGAAGAGCAGGCTGGAGAATATATAGAGTTGTGCAAGCGCAATGGCTATACAGACGATGAGGACTACAACGATATTACAGATGATGATAATCAGGTGTACTGGGCAGGCGTTACTGAGGATTGCAGAATATTTGTAAAACAGGGAAAAGATGACACATTCATGACAGTGACGCTTTACCTGCTGCAGAAGGATGACAGTGATGCCGTAAATTAATTAGCTGTTGTGACAGATCTTTTAGATGAATTGATGAAATAAAGTTCGGAATATTGGGTGGAGGTACATAATATGGAGTCAAATGTAGGATATGGTATGAAATGGCACAGAGTCTTTTGTATAGCGCTGTTTATAACAGCAGCAGCTTCTATTGCACATGGCGTGTTATATTTCATAGGAAAAGGAGAGTATCAGTGGCTATATGATCTTGGTATTGAGTCCGGCGTGTTTCCTGATGGTAAGATAGTAACTTATATTGTGGGAATTATTACTTTTATTTGCGCGCCGCTTGCCCTGATAGCAAGACACAAACTGGCAAAACGGCAGAAGAGAGGACCATTGTTTTTCAATATTTACCTGGCGGTTTTAGGCATAAGAAATATCGTGTATGCATGTATCGCTATAGTGATATTTAAGAAAATTGATCTGGATTTTGGTGGAAAACTTTTTTCTGTGAAGGCAAATATTGCAGGAATGGTAGGATTAATTGTTATTTTCCTTATCTGTATGTGCTATTACCATAACAGGAAAGAGTATTTTGTGAATTAGGTTGTTATGTAGAGCTGACCGGGCAGAGAGATCTGTCCGGTTTTTCTTTTTGAAAGGATGGAAAAATGATATTCAAAAACATGATCTGGTATTGTAATATACAATAAAAAGAAAAAATGGAATTTTATCAGGTATGAATAGTGAAAATATAAGATCAAACAGAAAAAAATATATAAAGTCAGCGCTTGTTTTACTTATCGTTATTGCGCTGCTTTTGTTCTGCAGCTATCAGAACAGGCACCTGGAGACAACGTATTATACTTATAAGGCAGAGCAGCTTGGCGCAGATCTTGAGGGATATCGGATCGTCCAGATATCGGATTTGCACAATGTAAAGTTTGGCAAGAATAACCAGAAACTGGTGGACAGGATAAGAGAATGTGAACCTGATATGATCGTTCTGACCGGAGATCTTGTGGACTCAAATCACACAAATGTAGACCGTGCAGTCCAATTTGTGGATGAGATCGTGAAAATATGTCCGGTATACTATGTCACAGGCAATCATGAATATTGGCTTGAGAAATCTGAATATGACGAGCTTATGGATGGGCTTGTCAGTGCCGGGGTGGTTATCCTGGACAATCAGGTTGTGGAGATATCCAGGGGGGATGCGAAGTTCAGGCTGGTCGGGCTTGACGACAGAAGCCTTGCGGATGGGACACTAGAGGCGCTGCTTAGTGACGAAAGTATTAGGAATAATCAAGCTGAACAGAAGGAAGAGACCGCTGATAATGAAGACTCTGGGGAAAAAGAGCTCACGGTCGTTCTTGCACATGAGCCCCAATACCTTGCCAGGTATGCCGGTACCGGTGTTGATCTCGTGCTTTCCGGACATGCCCACGGTGGACAGTTCAGACTTCCATTTGTCGGCGGGATAGTAGCGCCGGATCAGGGATTTCTTCCAGAATATACAGCAGGTGAATATTATATGAATGGCACCGAGATGATAGTCAGCCGAGGCCTTGGCAACAGTGTGATTCCGGTGAGGCTGTTTAACTATCCAGAGATTGTGTGCGTGGAGTTGGTGGGAATGCATTAGTTATTGTGAGAAAGCTAATGCAGATAAGAAAATGATGTACATAAAAGGTCGTGGGAAGATTTGCGTAGGGATCTTCTCACGACCTTTTAATATACTAGGATTTATTTATATCACAGCCGTCTATTCACAGCCGTCTATTCGTAGTCGCCTAGCTCAGCTTTTCATCACAGCCGTTCATCTATTTCAGCCTTTCGTCCACTTCCACCTTGAAAGGAAGCTTGCTTAGAATGTCATGTTCAAGATCAATTCCCGGGTACACCTCAATGAGCTTAAGTCCCTTTTCAGTGAGCTCAAATACGCATCGTTCTGTGACGTATATAACCCTCTGCCCGTTTGCCAGCGCACGTTTTCCTGAGAAACTGATGCTTCTGACATCGTTTACGAACTTAGGAATGCTTCCCTCGTTTTTGATGGTCACGATGCCGTCATTGTCCTCTACGGCAAGTCCCTTCGTGTCAAATGTGAGACAGAACACAACGGTTGCTGTTTTGGCGGTGATATTTGCAAATCCGCCTACACCGGCAAATGCGCCAGGGCCCTTGTGGGCATTTACATTCCCGAACCTGTCAACCTCGATTCCGCCCATGAAACAGATATCAAGACCGCCGTTGTTGTAGAGGTCAAACTGGTTTGCCATATCGTATATGGAGTCTGCGCCGATAACAGCGCCGAACACCTTGCCCGATGCAGGAAATCCGCCTACACCTCCAGATTCTACGGTCAGGGTTATCTTGTCCAGAATACCGTTCTCTCTGGCATACTTGGATACAGTCTCCGGAATTCCAACACCTATGTTGACTATATCGTCCGGTTTCAATTCCAGAGCGGCCCTTCTTCCAATGATCTCTGCGCTTGTATTGACGGCATTCTTTGTCTTGGTACGACCGGAAAGCATCTCAGCCCAGTCCTGCCACTGCGAATATGGAATCTCAAAACTTCCTGTCAGGGATTCGTATGATGCGTGTCTTGGCTCCGGCGGTATCTCAACGATAGCGTCAACCAGACATCCCGGAATGATGGTATTGTGAGGTCTTGATGGCCTTGCCACAAGTCTGTCAACCTGCACGATGACCTTTCCGCCATTTGCCTTTACAGCCTGACAGATGGACAGCGCATCTCCTGCGGTAAACAGATCCTCAAATGAGATGTTGCCCTTGCGGTCGGCAGCAGTTCCCTTAATGATAGCCACGTTGATAAGCGGCAGCTTGTAGTAGAGGAATTCCTCACCGTCCAGCTCGACGTATTTAACAAGTGAGTCATCCTTTGATATGTTGTTGATTCCCGGTCCCTCAAGTCTCGGATCGACAAATATATCCAGCCCGACCTTGGAGAGTGCTCCCGGAAGTCCGCCGGCCTGCGCACGTATTGCGTGTGAGATACAGCCGAGTGGGAGATTGTATGCCTCAAATCTGTCCTCAAGGACAAGCTTCTTGGTGCTGTACATGGCACCAAAATGTCCGCAGATGATCTTGTCAACTGCGCCGTCTCTTATGTATCCCTCTGCCGCCTTATTCTCATCCCACGCACCAAAGCCCGCGCTTGATATAGCGGTGAGGTGCTTCGGCGAACCTGTCCTCTGGTATCTTTTATATAATGCCTCGTGAAGCTCGATTGGAATATCTATGCCGAGAAATGAGTTGAGTGCGATCACATCTCCGTCATTTATAAGATCCATTGCCTCGTCGGCTGTCATTATCTGGTACATTTGTTCTATCCTTTCATTTATATAAAAAATCAATCAAAATCTGCTATGAATTTATTAGCAGGTTACAATATGCTAACATTCTTTGTAAGAGTTCTGTATCCTTGTTCTGACATAAATCAACAAGGGCAAAGAGCTCAGGATTCTTGTTTTTGTCAATTACGATTTGTGTCGCGGCTGGAGAATCCGAAAGACCGGTCAAATATTCAACAGATGTGTTAAAGCATTGGGCAATAATTTCAAGTGTTTGCTGAGAAGGAACTCTCTCTCCGTACTCATATCTGCAATATCCAATTTTGGAAAGATTGAGTCTCCTGGATGCTTCAGCCATAGTTATTCCCATATTTTCTCTTACAATTTTTAATCGTTCTGGAATTAATTTAGCAGACATTATTATTCCTCCTAGACTAAATATTGACAGTAACCATTGGATAATATAAAATGGATGTATCCAATGGTTACTATACAACAAATAATAGCCTTATTCAACATTTAATATAGAATAGAGGGAGATATATAATATGCGAAATGAGGACAAGTTAATAAAAGTAGCACATTATAACACTAAACTCAATTCAGTATTAGGTTTTGATTATAGTGCTTTTACAATTTATAGATCTAAGGGATTGTTGACACATCTTATTAAAAGAAAGCATTTTGTTGCTGCAAAATACATTGATCATTTAGATGACATAATTAGTCATCCAGATTATGTAGGATGTTATAATGGAAATATTGAGTTGGTTAAATGTTATAATGACAATATTTTCATTTCAATTAAGTTAGACGAAAAGAAATCAAAATATTATATTGCTACGGTATTTGATGTGAAAAAAGGAAAAATAGATTCATACGTAAAGTCAGGCAGATTAATTCCGGTATGTGGTAACACTTTTTTATAAATAAGATACATTGACTTTAATGGTAACCAATGGTATTATATACAATATACATTTGACGAGCAGGAAAGGCACCCTGCGCTCCCACGGGAACCTGATATGATGGATACGCCGCCCATCCAAATGTAAACATTAAATACTTAAAAATGTCAGATAAATATGAGCAATGATTTGGAGCTTATATCTATCTGACATTTTTAATTTGCGTCAGCAACGAGCTAAAGCGTGCTGCTCCTTGTTCCCTAATCAGGATATTTAATCAGATCGTACATTTTGCCATAAGCGCCCATATCGCGCACACCCTCAAGCTCCATGCCGAGATGCATGTATTTGTCGCACTTTGACTTGGCATCCGTCTCAAGGATGACTGGAACGTGCAATCTGTTTCCCTCAGAGAAAGCTATGTCCAGAACTTTCCTCATGTATCCCTGTCCCTGGTATTGTTCGCGGACGCAGACCATGCCGACGAATATAAAATCTTTCTTCTCTTTCTTCATTCGATCCTGAAGGGATTTTCCTCCCTTGGACAGAGCTTTTCCCATGCGAATCATTTCTTTAAGGCTCATATTGTGAAACAGAGCTTTGAGGATAGCCATGCCCGCCTTGAGATTCATTTTCTGTCCTGGCAGGGTGTAGGCGATATACCCCTCGCCGCGTTCGCTAGTCGCGTAGAGCATTTGTCCCTCAAATGCCATACGAACGTAGCCGGCTATGTAATTTACCACGGCCTCTTTGCTGCTGTAGAACACTCCCATACCTGTTTCTTGCCCATAGTCGTAATATCCAAACGCATGGCCGATATCCTCGGCTGCCTGTGCATCCCATTTTGTTATTTTCATTGTATTTTTCTCCGTTCAATAGTTATATTGTAGTTTCTAATTTGATTTATATGGTTAGACACATCTAACTACAATCATATTATCATATATAGAGTGAAAATGAAACTATGATCTCATTTGGGATGACATGATAGAAATATATGAGGATAGGTATAATTATTATAATAACCGGGATAATTTCAATTGTTACCCTGTGGACAAAATTGTCAAAAATAGCACTGAACACCCACAATATATCCAATTGAGAAAATGGTGTCAATGAACCGCGGGGGAATTGGGGGTATCTGAACCATATCTTTGCCGAGGGGCAGTACGCTTTCCTGGTTAATATGCGAGTACCTAATCTTCACACAATCTTCACAAAAAAATTAGCACTCAACACTTGACATTGCTAATAAAGAGGACTATAACATAGTCAAAGATAAGAAAAGGATAGCACAACCGGTGGTGCACATGACCGTTTGACATATGCACTGCAGATTTCTGTTATATAACATTTTATGGAAACAGAAAGGAAGTGTTCAAAATGGATAAAAACCCAAAGCATCCATTGAAGAAAAAGAAAGCAGTTCAGAAGGTATATGCGACAGCAAATCACAACGCTGCAGCAGCTGAAGAACCAGCTACACCAAAGTCAAAAAAGCATAAGTAGTGATATGAGACGAAAGTCCCCCGTATCTGCGAAAGGCAGGTATGGGGGATTTTTATGTTATATGGGAATTTGTACGGCTACATATCCGCGATTCGCGAAAAATATCCGCAATATATCAACTGTACTTTGATATATTGCGGATAATATTGTATAATATGCGTAATAAGAAGATATAGTATATAGAGGTGATGTTTGCCAGGATGTTGTCAGATGATTGGAGATGTGAAAATGAAAAGTTGTAAGCAGATTGCGCGGGAGTGGAATTTGTCAGAACGGACTATAAATGATCTGTGTAAAAAAGGCAAGATAAGTGGTGCGATAAAAAGTGGAAGAAGATGGCAGATCCCAGATAATGCGGTAAGACCAGTGGATGGCAGAGTTTCCAATAGAAGGTATATAAAGAAAAAAGATACTTGTGAAAAGAAATCATTACCAATTGGTATTTCAGATTATGTAAGGGCACAGTCGGAGTATTATTATGTTGATAAAACTATGATGATAAAGGAGTTTCTAGACAGAAAACCGCTGGTATCATTATTTACCAGACCCAGGAGATTTGGAAAAACTTTAAACATGGATATGTTAAGAGTGTTTTTTGAGATATCAGAGGATGACACCTCCAGATATTTTAAGGATAAAGCAATCTGGAAGTGCGGTGAAGAATACCAATCTCATCAGGGACAATATCCTGTTATATTTCTTACTTTTAAAGATGTGAAATTCGATACATGGGAGGCTACAATTGGAAAGATAAGAGGGCTTGTCCAGGAGGAGTATGGAAGGCATCAGGAGATTATAGACAGTGATAAGATATCGGCCTATGAAAAAAAATACTTTGAAAAAATGCTCGATGGAACGGCAAATGAGGTAGAACTTACGTCTGCGCTTGATAAATTGTCCAAAATGCTGGATGCTTATTATGGTAAAGCACCTGTAATCATTATTGATGAATACGATACACCGATACAGGAGGGGTACGCAAAGGACTTCTATGAAGAGATTATAGGATTTATGAGAAATTTCTTTTCGGGAGCATTTAAGGATAATAAGAATCTTTCATTTGGCTTTCTGACAGGTATTCTTAGGATTGCGCAGGAAAGTATATTTAGTGGACTTAACAATCTTACTGTCAATTCTGTTATGGACGATGAGTATGACAGGTATTTTGGATTTACCAGTGAAGAAGTAGAAACTATGCTCGGGTATTATGGTGTGCCTGAAAAGAAAGCAGAACTCGCGGAATGGTATGATGGATATTTGTTTGGAAACGAAGAAATATATAATCCTTGGTCGGTTATTAATTATATTTCCAGAGACTGTAAACCTCAGGCGTATTGGGTAAATACTGGAAAAAATGAAATACTTGACGATGTTTTGAAAAACGCCATAGATGATATTTCTGAAAGTTTATATTCATTATTACAGGGGAAAAGGGTCATTGCCAAAATCGATCAGAATGTTGTATACAGATCACTGGCAGAGGATCCGGCAAATATCTACAGTTTGTTGCTGGTGGCAGGATACTTGAAAACTCCTCAAAAAGAACTCCAGGCAGACGGCTCATATCTATGTGAGGTTTCTATTCCGAATAAAGAGATAGCGGCGGTCTATAAAAGCGAAATTCTGTCACATTTGCTGCAGGTCGGTGCAATCACCCGGACAACTGCTAATAAAATAGCTGAAAGTCTGTATGCCAATGATTTCGTAAAATTGGAGCATGCAATAGGTGAGTATATAGATGAAGCAATAAGCTTTTATGATGCTGGGGCGGAAGGATTCTATCACGGATTAGTTCTTGGGCTTATAGCTATGATGGATAATCAGTATAAGATCAAATCCAACCGGGAGTCAGGTGATGGAAGATATGACATATGCATGTTCCCAAGGGGTGAAAGATATCCAGGTATAATAATGGAACTTAAGTGGAAGAAGAATCTGGGAAAAGATGCGCTTGACAAATTGGCCGATGAAGCTTTGGCTCAGATTAGTGACAGAAGATGTGATGTTCAGATGGCAAGGGATGGAATCAAAAACATATTGAAGATAGGGATAGCTTTTTCGGGGAAAAGCGTATGTGTGGAGAGCGAAAACGGTAATATATCTATATAGAAAGGATGGTGCAGGATGAGCTACGTAGAATTTCGAGATGTAAAGAAAGTATACAAGACAGGGGAGGTGGAGATCAATGCTCTGCGCGATGTGGATTTTGAGATAGAAAAGGGAGAGTTCTGCGTCATAGTCGGAGCCTCCGGTGCGGGCAAGACTACTATCTTGAATATACTTGGCGGTATGGATACTCTGACAAGCGGCAGCGTGAAGCTGGATGGCAGAGAGATATCAACTTTGAATAAGAAACAGCTCACGGCATACAGAAGGTATGATGTGGGATTCGTGTTCCAGTTCTACAATCTGGTACAGAACCTCACAGCGCTTGAGAACGTGGAGCTGGCGGCACAGATCTGCAAGGAGCCGCTGGATGCTGCGACAGTTCTGAAGCAGGTGGGACTTGAGGATCGTATGGCGAACTTCCCGGCACAGCTCTCCGGTGGTGAGCAGCAGAGGGTTGCCATAGCAAGGGCTCTGGCGAAGAATCCGAAGCTCCTGCTCTGCGATGAGCCGACGGGCGCGCTTGACTACAACACGGGCAAGGCGGTGTTGAAGCTCCTTCAGGATACATGCAGAAATACGGGAACGACAGTTATAGTCATAACGCACAACCAGGCACTCACAGCCATGGCGGACAGAGTTATCACGGTTAAGAGCGGAACTGTGGAGAAAGTGGTTATGAATGATAACATCAGGAACGTTGAAGATCTGGAATGGTAGGTGGCCTATGAAATCAATGATGAGACGCACGACATTTCGTGAGATAAAAAATACATTTGGAAGATTTGCAGCCATCATGGCGATCATAGCCCTGGGCGTGGGATTCTTTTCGGGTCTCAAGATGACGAAGCCGGATATGATGAATACCATATCAAAATTCCTTGACGAGGGAAATTTCTATGATCTGCATCTTCTGTCAACTCTGGGATACACGGATGATGACGTGGATTCATTTGCCGGGGAGAAGGATGTGTTGTACGCAGAGGGCGGTTACAGCCTGGACGTCCTATACAAGAACCAGGGTGAAAATGACAGGGTGTTGAAGACTATGTCAGTTCCGGAAAACATCAACAAACTGAGTCTTGTGGACGGACGCATGCCGGAAAAGGAAGATGAATGTGTTGTAGATGCCAAGATGGACAGTATAAAGATAGGTGATGTCATAGAGGTGGCAGATGACGATGCTGTAGAAGGCAAGTCTGACGGGAAAACAGACAGTGACATTGCTGACCCGGGAAACGAAAGCGAGGGCAGCAGTACACAGGATATACTGAAGGTGAAGAAGTTCACCGTTGTCGGAACTGTCAACTCCCCTCTTTATATTAATTTTGAGAGAGGCACCACAACCCTTGGAAACGGTAAGATCGCGGGCTTTGTATATGTCAGTCCTGAAGCATTTGACAGCGAATGCTACACCGATATATATGTGAAATTTGACAGAAAGTTTGATATATATGCCGATGAGTATGAAGACTATATAGACGACAGGAAAGACGAATGGGAGTCAATATGCAAGACCAGTGTGTTAGACAGGTATAAGGATATCCTCATGGCAAAGGGTATGACGGAGGATATGGTGAAGGACATAACGCTGGATGATGCAGATGGTGTGAACTACTACATACTCGGCAGAGAGACGAATATCGGATATGTCTGCTTTGAGAGCGATTCAGATATAGTAAATGGAGTTGCAAAGGTATTTCCGGTATTCTTCATATTGGTTGCCGTGCTCGTGTGTATGACCACCATGAACAGAATGGTTGAGGAACAGCGCTCTATGATAGGCATGTTGAAGGCTCTCGGCTATGGCAAGGCGGCTATCATGGGAAAATATATGATCTATTCGGGAACTGCAGCTGTAGTAGGATGTGCAGGTGGATATCTTATAGGTACATATGTATTTCCGGAGGTTATCTGGTACGCATATAATATGATGTATATACATATGCCGCTTGAGAGAACCACAGACTGGACGCTGGTTATTGGCGTGCTGGCAGCCTCGCTTCTGTGCACTGTAGGTACAACTTGGTTTTCCTGTAGATACGAGCTTTCTGAGACTGCGGCAAGCCTTATGAGGCCTAAGGCTCCGAAGCCGGGCAAGAGGGTGTTCCTTGAGCATATCCCATTTATATGGAAGAGACTGAAATTTCTGAGAAAGGTAAGTGTCAGAAATGTATTCAGATATAAAAAGCGTTTTTTTATGATGATAATAGGAATAAGCGGCTGTACTGCGCTGCTGCTCACAGGCTTTGGAATAAATGATTCCATAAGCGGATTTGCGGACAATCAGTATGGGGAGATACAGGTCGGAGATGGAGTGATAACGCTGAATACTTCGATTGCGGGTGATAGAGAAGATGAGCGCTTCAGTAGTCTGAAAGACCGGCTGGACGAGGATACCTCCTGCTATGATCTCGTCAGTGAATCTACCTGGGATCTGGTTCATGATGGTGGCGTAAAGTCCGTGAACATGGTCATCATGGAAGAACCTGAGCACGTTGACAGGTATATGAAGTTTGCGGATAAAGATGGTGCGAAGATAGAATATCCGGGCAAAGGGGAAGCTGTGATCAATACTGCGCTGGCAGAACAGTACGACATCAAAACGGGCGATGTAATAACGGTCAGAGACAGCGAGATGAAAGAGATAAGAGTTTCCGTATCAGGCATATTCAGGAATCATGTATACAACTATGTGTATATATCACCTGAAACATATGAGGATCAGATGGGGGAGGCACCTCAGTACAAATCGGTGTACTTCAATCTTGAGGAGGGCGCAGATTCGCACGAGATATCTGCTGATCTTATGGGTGATGCAGCAACAGCGTCAGTGACTATCAACAAGGATATGAAGAACAGGATATCCAAGATGATGGAGAGTCTGAATTATATAGTAATTGTAGTCATACTCTCGGCTGGTGCGCTTGCATTTATCGTCCTCTACAACCTGACAAATATCAATATCACAGAGCGAATCAGGGAGATAGCAACTATAAAGGTTCTGGGATTTTTCAAAAACGAGACTTCAGCTTATGTATTCAGGGAGAACAGAGTCCTGACGACATTTGGAATCGCTGTGGGACTTGTGCTTGGAGTGTTTTTGCATGCATTTGTCATAGGACAGATCAAGGTGGATATGGTCGCATTTGATACATATATAGCGCCGATGAGCTATGTGTACAGTATCGTTCTGACATTTGTGTTCAATTTTCTTGTTAACAGAGTTATGTCAGTCAAGCTTGATAAGATAAATATGGCGGAATCGCTTAAGTCGGTGGAATGATCCTTTCATATATGGCATGTAACAGAATAGTTTAGATGTTTATTACGATCCACAGGGCGTACAGTATAGACGGTACGTTTTGTGGATTTTTTTGCAAAAAAGTTGTTTTCACGCCTATTACTAGCCTTTTGGTTAGTGTACATGGAAAAACATAGCAATTATAATTGTAAATATATTATTGATATCAGAATGTGGCAGCTTAAAACGGCTGGTGCTCATGGTTAGTTTTTTAAGTGAAAGGGAGGAAGAAATTATGAGAAAGAGGGCGATAAGCTGGGCGCTGACGGCCAGTATGGTGCTATCTATGCTGTCCGGATTTATTCCCGGACAAAAAGCATACGCGGCGGACAGCTCGAAGAAAACAGGCAAGACGGTGGTCGAGACAGAGATTGACGAGAGTACATACAAAGCTCTGGGTCTTAGCACCGATATAGACAAAAGCAAAGCTGCGGTGCCGTATGACAAGGATAATATATCTACATTTGCAGAGGTGAATGAGGTATACGTTGCGGCAAACGGCAATTACAGAAACAAGTACACTGTGCGAGACGGATTTGACAGGATTGGAGATTTCAAGGACAGGACTACAAAGGTAAACAGCAGCCTTGGCAATCTGTACGGAGCGTATGGTTTCTATGATCTTGGCGAAGATAATGTGAAAGTGGAACACGGCGGATCGGGAGACAGTAACATAAGCAGCAACATGGGAAATGTTCTAAAAAAGGACAGTAATGGTTTTAACGGCCTGTATGCGACAAGCGTTGCATTTGATGGAGGCGACGGAAAAACCAACTACGTTGCGGAGCTAAGAGTACATGGAGATAAAGCATTCAGTCCAGCTGGATGGAAAAGTATTAAAACTGTCATAGACGGCAAGGAGTACCGCGGAAAGATAGATGTGAGTATTTTCAAGATAGCAGCTGATGGTACAAGATCTTCAATTGCTACGCTTACCCCTACTTTAAACAAGAATTCTACATATGGCGATGGACTTTTGTATTTTATCAGAAGATACCAGCAGGAGCTGGATGCGATGTTTGAGATCGAAAAGGCCGATCTGAATGGAGATGGTTTTGAAGATCTTCTCGTATACTGTGGAACTTACGAGGATAGAAATATAAACGATCAGAACATACGCTATGCCATAGTCGATGTATATTATGGCAAGAGAAACGGCAGGTTCACAAAGGGAAATAATATAAGCATACCGGGCGGGCTTGCATCTAATTATGAAAGTGGAGCGGGTGGATCGTGGTGTGATTATGGAATAGGAAGAGCTCCTGTGGTAACTCTGGCCGGCGGTGATCTGGAGCAGGATGGCCGGGATGAGGCCGCGGTTGCCGTATCTGGATCAGTTCTGAATTACAACATGGCAAAGGCAGGTCATATGACCGTCTATACATATAAAGACGGCGGACTTGTCCCTATAGAAGGTCTGAATGAAGTGTCACTTGGAGACACAGATGGCAGAAAACAGAACTATGGAATGTATGCTGCAAATTGTGCATTTGGCCGGTTTAAGTATCCTGGATCAGGAGCCATGGTCACAGGACTTATAGTTGGTGGATATTATTCGAGCAATTCTCAATATGTGCAGAGGGAATATGAAGCCACGCAGGCTGCATACAGATACGTATACTACGATAGTCTGACGGATAATTATGTGTTGTCAGATTATCATACGAGAAGCCTGGGGACTAAGAGTAAAGAAATCGTGAAATATCACGAGGTTAAAAGTAACGAATATTACAGACCTGTGAATGCACCTATGGCGCTTGCGTGTGCAGACCTTAAGGGCATGAACGGCAATAATGAAAATGACAGTGTGCTTTTTGGCGCAGAGGTATATGCTTTCTCACTGGAAGATGGCGGAATAACAGGTTCGGAGATAGGAAGCATGAGTATATGTACCGACCAGCGCAATCAGGGCAACGACAAGAAGAAAAAAGATCAGGTGTGGATCGGCGATGTCAGGGTTGGCTGTGTCGATAAGGATGCCAAGGGGAACAATTACAGACAGAGTTTTGTGTGCGTTGTGGGAGTGCACAGAGAGAAGAAACTCAATGATAAAGATGATTATTACTGGCTGGACATAGCGACATTTTCTATGGATGGCGGCAGCCCATACAGCAGTCAGGAGGGTGTAGTATGCCAGTCGAACAGCAGACAGGATATGTATGGAACATTTGTTTCACTGTGTCTTCCGGATATTGATAATGACAGTGTGCGGTTAAAGTACGAGGGAGAGTATCCGGTATACACAAATCCAGAGGTCTATGCAATCCTTCAGGCAAGTCCGTATTTTGATGATGTTCAGGAAGTATATGAATATGTAAATAACGGTGGAACATCATATTCAACAAGCAAAGGTTCATCGAACACGGTATCAGCTAACTTGTCAATATCAGTTGGCGCGTATGTGTCGTCGGAGATCCAGCTCATCGGAGCAGGTGAGGTAGAGGTTGAACTTTCGTATGGAGCAAGCTTTGAATATGCAAATACAAAGACAACGGAATATGAGATAACATATAATGCCGCAGGTGGAGGTTCTGATCAGGTCGTTCTGTACTGTTTGAAATATATGTATTACGAATACTCCATATATGATCCGATTGCGAGAAAATGGGAGCCGGTGGTTATGCCGGTATGTCTCGGACCTTCAACTTCAATCATAGATGTGGCAGATTACGACAAGGTTGCAAGAAGGAGCAAGGGTCTCAACGAGATATATAATAATATTCTGAATAACACAGCGGGAGACCCTGCTACATACCAGACTCTTGGAGGTAAATTAAAGTACACCTATCAGTCAGGTGGAAATAACAATTATTCTTCTGTAAATGCCAGCTCTGGTGCAGATCAGACTCAGACGATATCTGTGACTGATGAGAACGAGTATTCGACTGAAGTGTTCCTTGAGGCGAACGAAAAGCTTGGTGCTGGAGGCGGAGGACTCGGTAATAAGGTCATTGTCGGTGTGACATCAAGCCAGCATGCGGGTCTTGGTTACACCCGTGTAAGCTCGAATGGTGTTACATACAGTGGAACGGTGGACAATGTTCCGGCAGACTGCACAGGCTTCTCATTTGACTGGCAGCTGCGGGTGAACACTGCAAAGCTGAACAGCGACAGTGATTCAGTGTTCGTCATTGGCTATGATGTTAAGAATGTTGTTCGTCCGGCGCGTATGCCGATGGGACTTTCTGTTGTCGACACAACGAGAAACAGTGTCAGTCTTGAGTGGTCACCGTCCAATGATGCAGATTACTATGAGGTCTGTATCGTTGATGCAGGAGGTAATTACAACAGCAAGGCAGTTGTGCCATATACAGTTACTGACTATGAAGTGAAGGGACTATATTCCAACAGGACTTACACATTTGCAGTGAGGGCTCTTCAGGCAAATGGTTCAAAGAGTCTGTTCAGCCGTCCGGCAACCGCGACGACACTTCAGGACAGTTCTAATTTCCATATAACAAAGAACCCTGATGATACAAATACGTTTGCGGGTGGAAATGCAGAATTTGCGGCAAATGCGGTTTATTATGATGGGGATGGAGTAAACCAGAGCGTTGGATACAACTGGCAGGTTAATACAGATAATGGATGGAGAAGCGTATCGACAGGAGGCAGCAATCCTACGCTCAGACTTACTGATGTAAGTGATGAAATGGATGGAAACGAATATCGATGCAGAGTTTATTACAACGACATCACACTCTACACCAAGACTGCGACACTCACTGTAAATAAGGCGGACAGCAAGGTCATGCTTCTGGCGCACAACGATACCGAGAATAAAGATCTGTCGGATGGCAGCGTAGTCAGGGCATCGGGCTCAGAGACTACAAAGGTGGAGAACGTGACTAAGGAGAGAAATCTTATAACAGTAACATCCGGAGTCAGGGAATATATTCTTGTCAGCGACGGAACAAACTATATGTGGAAAGATAGTAACGAGAATTACTATCCATGCAGCGTAAGCGTCAAAAAGGACAGCGATGGTTACGTGGAAGAATCACAGACATTTAAAGCATCTGATGTGGGTGGCGCGGCATATGGTGTGAGTGAATCAGATTTCATCGCAGATATTGATGGCAATACTTACAAGCTGACCAGCGTAAATGCAGATGACTATGCAGGTGAAAAGGTGTCATATGCATCTGATGATGTTACATATGACAGGATACTCGCAAAATGGGTATCAGAGGATGGCAGCAAGAACTTCTATCTCCTCGGAAACACATCGGGAAGTGAAGACAGTACGGTGTACTATTATGTGGCAGATAGTGAAAGCGGAAGTTTTACGATGACTTCAAAGAAGACTCTGAATGTGTCAGATACTGTCAAGGTGGTCCAGACTGATCTCAAATCAGTATATCAGACCAAGACGGTGAGATCTGAGACCACAGGAGCAGAGGTCACATATACAGGAGACAAGATCACACTCAGCTGTCAGCCAAAATCACTGTCAGGTGAGGATGTACAGGGAGATGTGGAATTTGTCATTACAGGGCCTGAGAGCAAGCGCATAGCTGGTAAGTACGACAGAGCAAATGGCTGCTATACTGCACAGTGGGAGCCATCCGGACAGGGAATATACAACGTATATGTATACTTTGCAGGAAACAAACAGTACAACGACAGTATATCTGACTCGATGTCTATATATACCTCATTTGAGGGAAAGACGAACATGAATCTGACCATGCAGGATAATGTAAGATACGGAGATTCAGTGAAGATGTCTCTGGAGAAAGTGTCATACGACAATACAGGAAAGCTTCAGGATATCACGGACGATTCAGAATACACAGTTAAGATAAAGAATAATAAGACAGGAGAATTTGAGGACACAGACAAATACGAACTTGCAAACGGCGTGTTTATACCGAAGTCTATTGGAATGTTCCAGATAACGGCATCAAATGGCGGAGACAAGACTCAGAAGAATATAAATGTTGGAAGGGCACAGCTTGAGATAGCTGCCCAGGATACAGAGAAAAGTGTAAATGATTCTGTAAGAGAGTGCGAGGATGCGGTGATAACAGGTCTCAAGGCATGGGATACCGACATAATGCCTCAGAGAGACAGGGATTACGAGCTCAGATCATATGGAGTAAGTGGGCTGTTGCCGGGTATATATGATATAGATGTTGCATACGTCAAGGTGGGCGATCAGCATTCACAGGTTATGAATGAACTTGAGAAGAACTATATAATAAACCTGGTTAAAGCATCATACACACTGACAGGAAACGTGTACACCGTCACTGCCAGGCCGGCAAATACACATGGCACAGTTTCAATCAAGTACCAGCAGCCTGGAAATGAAAACAGTGACGGACTCACAGTTGACAGTGGAACAAGACTCCCTGAGAACTCAACGATCACTTTAGCTGCTACTCCTCATAAGGGATATAAGGTTAAGAGCTGGTCACTAAATGGAAAGACAGTTACGGATCCACAGTGTGGAACATCCGGTGGCAAGGCGTGCAGCGATGACCAGATCCAGATGGATAAGCTGAAAGCAAACATGAATGTAGCAGTAAACTTTGAGCCTGTATATCACAAGCTGACATACAAGCCTGACAATGAGGCTCATGGAACACTCAAAGCAAACTATGTGACGGATGGAACAATTGGAAAATCGTTCGGTTCAGGTGCAAACATTCATATAGAACAGAAGGTAAGACTCACTGCGGTTCCGGCAGCAGGATATGTTCTGGATCATTGGACTGTTACGGGAGAAGATGGAGTTCCGGAGACCGTTCTCGCGGAAGATGGAGTGACAAATAACACATCTCTCACATATGATGCAGAGGAGATCAGCGAGGATACACTTATCACGGCATATTTTGCAGAAGCACAGAATTTCAAAATATCAGTCTCGCCTGTAACTGTTGGAAGCGATGGAAAGACTACAGTGACAACAGGTGTGGATGTCACAGTCAAGGCTCAGCGAGTTGACGGCACAGTGATTATAGAGAGCGGTGAAGACGGTATATATGAAGTCAGCCGAGGCGACAACGTAACCATTCAGGTTACAGTTCCGTCAGGACTTCTTCTCGACGGATGGTCAGCAGCAGATGGACAGGAACTTGGAACTGTATCAGCGGATCTCAGGACGATGACAGTGTATGATATAGCTTCAGACCTCGATTATACAGTTAAGTACACTGCGCCGAACAGATACAAGGTGACATATGGTGCGGATGATGATGCAGCCGGTGTAGTAGATGCTGTGGTTGCAGGAGGTACAGACGCACTTGTATCCGGTGACAAGCAGCTTCAGGGTAGTGACATAGTATTTACAGCAACTCCAAATGAAGGCTACGAGATAGCATACTGGGAGGTAAATGGCGAGAAGGTTGATGCTGAGGCAGAAGGTGCTGGCGCCCAGAGGTATGAACTAGAATATCTCGGCAAGGATACAAAGGTTGTCGTATACTTCTACAAACAGCCGGTTGTGTCGTGGACATCAGGAAATGACACAGAGATGACTGCAAGGTCAGGAGATTCTGATCTGGCAAATGGCGGATGTATCGCATATGCAAGTAAGGATGATCTGAAATTCACATTTGCGGTGAAGAGAAATTATGAGATAGCTGACATAAAGGTAAATTACGCAGGAGAGGATGTATTCAGTCTTGCGGAGAACAGCGGAGAAGGAAAGCTGGCTGAGACTGCGGATGCTGAGTCCGGAACAGAGAGATACACGTTTACGTGGAGTGCTCCGGCAGATGGATTTACAGGGGATGTGACAGTAAATGCCACATACAGAAAGATATCACCATCCGTGAAGGCTGAGTATTCTCTGAAAGTGATAGAGAAGGCTTCTGCTGGAGAGGCGTCAGGAAAGACACACGGCTCTATAAGTGCAGATGTGTCAAGAAAAAATCTCCCTTCATACATACAGATAGGAGATACCATAAGTGATGCAACGGAGAGCAAATCTGCGCAGATCACAGACATATACAGAGATTCTGTCATCACATTCAAGGTTGTGCCTGATGATGGATACAATGTAAAAGAATGGATCATAAATGGACATAAGCTGACAAGCGAGACGGAGAATATAAAGTTATATTCAGACAAGAAAGTAAATGATACCCTTAAGATCACGGTTGACGGAGATTCATCTGATGTGACAGTTATGGCTGGTCTTGAGCTGGTTGGTGATGTACTCACATTTGGTCCTGAGACAGAGGGAACAGGTGAGGTGAGCGCCATGATCACATCTACAAAGCTGGTGCTCGAATCAGGAGATATGATAGGTGCTGCTTCATATGTGGAATTCACAGCGACGGCTGCAGAAGGATATGAAGTTGCAGACTGGCTTGTAAATGGAATCAGTCAGGGCGTGGCAGAGAAGATATTTGCATACAAAGTGCCAAAGGATACGAGAGTTGATGTGAGGGCTGTGTTTGACAGACCTGTGTATAAGATAACATGGTCAGCGGACGGAGCCGGACAGATAGAGGCAGAGAACGTGACATCAGGAGAGACACTATATGGAGAGTCTGCGGATATCAGAGGCGACAGAATGCTTAAGTTTACGGCTATTCCGGATCAGTATATGGAGTGTACGGGATACACGGTTAAGACTTCAGACGGCGAGAAACAGTACAGTGCATCTGAGCTTAACGGGGATGTGCTTGTCATAGACAAGGTGTCATCGGATACAGATGTCACAGCTCATTTTTCGAAGAAAGAGCTTAAGGCAGTAATTACATTTGCGGCAAATGATCCTGATCTTGGAACGGTATCTGCGGTATACGGAACAGACAAGAAGGCGATAGTGAGCGGTGATAGTCAGATAGCAGGCGGGGATGTCATCTTCACGGCAGCTCCTGCGGAAGGCCAGATGATAGAGGGCTGGTATAAGAACCCTGAGTGCACAGAAGCCATAGAAGGAACGAATCAGGAACAGCCTGAGTACAGCGCACACGCAGTATATGCAGACCTTGCTGTGTATGTGAAGTTTGTGGAGATTCCGGAATATACAGTAAAACTGGGAATAAACGGAACTGGTACTGCTGACATAGAGGCAGAATCTGAGGGTGTAAAGCTCGACATTGCATCAGGCGAGGTCAAGGTAAAGCGTCATGCAGATCTCAAGGTGACAGTCAGACCAAGGGATGTATACAACACAGTAGAGTACTGGATAGTTGACGGAGAAGAAGTCGATAAGACAGAACTCACATACCAGATAGATGATCTGACGGAGGACAGATCGGTATATGCCTATGTATCGCCATCACTTCTGGTCGATGTGATCTTTAAGGACAGTGATCCGGTCAAGAAATACGACAAGATCGATATCAGAGCCGGATACGTGGCTGAGGATGGAGATGAATCAGGACTTAAAGTCATAAATGCTGAGAACAATTCAGTCAGAGTGGGCTCCGGAAAAGATGTAAGTTTTGAGATCACACCTGGCGATGACTACATGATACAGTCATGGACAGTCAGATATATGAGAGGTGACAGGATAGTAAAGGAAGAGTCTGGAAAAGACTTTGGATTCACAAATAAGATACTTCTTAAAAATGTGACAAACAGCATAGAGGTAAGTGCCGAGCTGGTAGACAAGAAGGGCTATTATATACCTGCGGAAGGTTACTATAACCAGGCAAATGAGCTGGTGACAAATAGTGTAGAAGGTGAAGCAGGAAGTGAAGCAGCCTACACGGTATCAGAGCTTACAAAGCAGCCTGACAATGTTGTGTTCAGAGCGGAAGATGGTTCTGTGATAGACAATATGGTGAGAGCAAACGGTGATGCCAGTGTGACGATCACACCTGAAAATGGATGGAGAATCAGAGGTATAACTGTATCTGATGCTGTTTCTGGACAGGAAGAGAATATTATGACAGTGACTCCGGTGCGCACAGAGGATGGTACTGAAACCGGTGCATACAGAGTAGTATCTGAGAATGTGACAGAAAATATGACATTTACAGTTGACGCCGTCAGATTGTATACGGTCAATATAGCGGATACACAGCACGGAAAGATCACAGTTATAAAGGAAGACGGAACAGAAGTTTCAAATGGTCAGACTATGGATGAAGGAACACTTCTCACATATACAGCAGTACCAGACAAATACTATGATTTTGACACATGGACATACGATGCGGCAGATCAGACTGAGAGCACATTTGAGCAGGCTCTTGATGGAAACATCACAGTTGGCGCAGCGTTCAAGGCAAGGTATGCAAAGGTAAATATAGCATCAGTCAAGAACGGAAAAATAACTGTGACAACAGCTGATGGCAAGAAGATAGCAAATGGACAGCTGGTACAGGAAGGAACAGTTATCGTGTGCAAGGCAGTTCCTGCAAAGCACTGTGATCTGTCGGCCTGGGGCGGAGATGCCAAGGGCAAGAAGGGCGGCACAGTGAAGCTCACTGTGACAAAGAACATGAAGATAAGCGCTGCATTCAAGTACAGATATGTCAAGATCGCAATCGGCAAGACTGTAAATGGAACCATATCTGTAAAGACAGCGGATGGAAAGACAGTTAAGAACGGCTCAGCGATAAAGGAAGGAACTGTTATCGTGTGTACAGCCAAGGCGGCAAAGAATTGCAAGCTTGGATACTGGTCTGGAAGCTTTAAGAGTACAAAGACATCAGTTCGTGTTGCAGCAAACAACAATATGACCATAAATGCAAAGTTTGTTGCCCAGATACCTGCAAGAGATACAGCGGGAATAAACAAGAATATCCAGACAGCCATAACTAACAAGAGCCTGACTATAAAGTGGGGCAAGGTTGCCGGAGCTAATGGATATGATGTGTTCATGCAGAATTGTTCAAAGAAGATGGATACAAAGAACCCTGTAAAGACAGTGAGGGGGGCATCAAGTAACAAGACTACTATCACAAAAATGCATGGAACTGCACTCAGCAAGAGTGGTATAGTAAAAATACAGGTTAAGGCATACAAACTTGTAAATGGAAAGAAGAAGTACATAGACAAGAGCGTGCTGCTTCACATTGTATTAAACAGTGAAAAACGAACAAATATAAAGAAAGTGACACTTGCAAAGAAGGCATACACTATGTCTGTAAAGCGGGCGGTTACATTGAAACCGGTATTTACGCCAGCTAACGCATCGAAGTTACTTCTCGGTGCAGAGCATGGACCTCGAGCATTCTACTATTCAACAAATACAAATGTTGCCATAGTGGATGCAAACGGAGTTGTGAAGGCTAAGGCGTCAGGCAAATGTACGATTTATGTCATATCGATAAGCGGTGTGTCTAGTCCAGTACAGATTACAGTTAGATAGGCGGTATTGCCGGAGATCTTAAGCAGCCGGATGTCTGGGAGACCAGACTCCGGCTGTGTTTTTATAAGAAAATGGCAGAAAACAGATGCATGTATCGTGATCAGGAATGTTTGTGGAAATCTTAAAACCGGTTTAGAATATAGATTGTGACGGCACGGTTTCATTGATTGGCATATAGGATAAGGAGAGGCATAGTATGGGAGAGGCAGCTACAGGTAATAAGGGATATTATATAAAACCGAAAAAAGCATGGAGACTTCTCAGAACGGCGGATGATGAGAATGTAACATCGTATATCTATGGAGTCAGTGGTTCGGGAAAGACGACTCTTGTCAGCAGATATCTGGGAACACGTAAGTACATGCTGGTGGATGCTGGCGGTATCAGACCGGATGACCTTGTGATAGAAGTCAGCAATGCAAGAAAAATAATTGTCATAGATAATCTGCACGAGCTCTCATGGGGAGATGTGGATACAGTGAGGGAGCAGATCATAGAACTCATTAGAAGAGAAGACGTATGGGTTATACTCGTTGGCCGGTGTCCGGTTCCCCCGTGGCTTTCTGCTGTAAGATTTCAAGAAGGATTTTATGTGGTGGACAGCAAGCTGCTTATGTTCAGTCTGGAGGATATAAAGAAGTATGCTGAATACGCTGGATTTAGTATGAATGAGGCACAAGTGCAGAGATTGTACTATGAGACTACAGGACTTCCGCTGGCTGTGGAGATGTGCCACATCAAATACATGGAAATGGCATGTACAAGCAAGATGACAGATGATATGTATAATGATTTTTCGAGACGCGTTGAGGATGAGATGTGTAATTACCTTGAGTATCATGTGTATGATAACTGGGATGTGGAAATGCAGGAATTTCTCATGGAAATATCCGTGGTGGATGAGTTTACAACAAAACAGGCTGAGATGATAACTGGAAGAAGTGACAGTGAGCTTTTGATCGAGAGGGCAAAGTGGCTTGGAAACTTTATGACCAGCCGGGTTGATAAGGATGGCAATACACAGTATCAGCTGCAGTTTTACATGAGGGTATCTATGCGCAGACGTCTTAAGCGGAAGTACGAGAAGGAACGTATAAGAGGCCTGTATGAGAATGCCGGGCTGTTTTACAGACTTAACGGAGATATAAGGAAAGCTCTAGAGATGTATGAAAATGCAGGAGTTACAGAGCGAATAGTTTCAATACTTGTCGATAATGCCAGACATGCAGCGAACAGTGGTTATTACTATGACCTGAAAAAATATTATCTGGAGCTTCCGGATCATGTCATCGAGAAAAGTCCTGAGCTTATGTGTGGTATGAGCATGCTGCAGTCACTCCTTCTAAATCCTGATGAGAGTGAAAGATGGTATGACAGACTAAAATTATATGCAGATGAAAACCAAGGAAGTGCCAGGAAAAATGCAAAGGGACTTTTGCTGTATCTGGATATTGGTCTGCCGCACAGGGGAAGTGTTGATGTATTAAAGCTTTTGAAGTCAGCATACACCATGGTTTTTAATAAAGAAGTAAGAATACAGGAATGGTCGGTTACATCCAATCTGCCATCAATGATGAATGGTGGAAAAGATTTCTGTGAGTGGAGCAAGAGAGACAGAGAGTTGGCGTCTAAGGTTGGCAGGATTGTTGAGTTTGTACTTGGAAAATACGGAAAAGGTCTTGTAAATCTTGCTTTGGCGGAGAGCTTTCTTGAAAAGAGCGGAGATAATTACGAGGTGGCAACGCTTGCGGCAAAGGGCAGAATGCAGGCGGAAGCAGGAGGAAAAATTGAGCAGTGCTTTGTTGCTGATGGTATATTGGCATGGCTGCATTTGCAGAACGGAAAGCCACAGGAGGCTCTTGAGGTTTTGAATGGAATAGAGGAAAAGGCTGAAAAAGAGGAAGGACAAAATCTCCTTCCCAATATATATGCATTTGAGACCAGATGCAGCCTGTACAGAGGAGATAGAGCCTATGTTACAGAGTGGATGGAAAATGCTCCGGATGAAAATGTTGAATTCAGGATATATGACAGGTTTATCTATCTCACCAAAGTAAGAGTATACCTTCAAAGTGGACGGAATGAACAGGCATATTCGCTGCTGACAAAGTTGAGGTATTATGCTGAGATGATGTCCCGTACGTATATAGGGATAGAATGTGGTGTGCTGATGGCTGTAGCTTTGCAGCGATTGAAAAATGATGACTGGAAAATGGCAATGTGCCATGTTATTGATACTGCGATGGAATACAGCTTTACAAGGGTTATATCCAGGGAAGGTGCGGCAGTGAATACTCTTATAAATACCTGTGGATGGAAAGTCGAGAAAGATGGTGCTGACGACAAGGAGATAGCCACAAGAAGGGCATATTTCAGACAACTGCAGAAGGAGACTGAGAGTATGACGAGATACTACCCCGGATATATGAAAGCGGGAGTGGATGATGTTCAGCTCAGTGAGACTGCTACAGCCATACTTAAATTGCAGGCAGAGGGCTTGTCCAGGCAGAAGATAGCGGACAGACTCAGCATGTCGGAGGCGAATGTAAAGTATCATCTGAACCAGGTGTACAGGAAACTCGGGGTGACTGATAAGGCCGGGGCGGTCAGGGAGGCATCTAACAGGGGACTTATCTAGTGATTGTGAGATTTGTGTTCGGTGGTGATTTACTTGAATATACCTTATGTAAAAGTTGTATATGAATGTATATAATTAGGGTGGAAAAACTTAGATTGTTGTTGTATTATGTCTATAATTATGATTGCATGCGAATCAGTAACGTCAGATTAAGAAGAGGATAATTTCCGTATAGCATAAAAGTGTTGGTGAAGATGACGTTTGGAACTTAGAGAATGAGCGAGTACGGACGGATTCGTATTTGACAGGTATTCAAGGAGGAATTACGACGTGAATTTTTTGGAAGAGAGAATAACTAAGGATGGAATAGTAAAGGAGGGCAATGTTCTCAAGGTGGATAGTTTCCTGAACCACCAGATGGATATACGTCTGTTTGATCAGATCGGTGAGGAGTTCAAGAAGAGATTTGAGGGAACAGAGATCAACAAGATCCTTACTATAGAGGCATCCGGAATAGGCATTGCCTGTGTTGTTGCCAGACATTTTGATGTGCCTGTTGTATTTGCGAAGAAGTCAAAGAGCATCAACATAGAGGGCGATGTGTATGTGGCAGAGGTTGAGTCATTTACACACAAGTGCAAGAATCAGGTTATCGTGTCCAAGAAGTTCATCAATCCTGAGGACAAGATTCTTATCATAGATGATTTCCTTGCAAATGGATGTGCGCTTCAGGGACTTATCTCCATAGTGAAGTCGGCAGGTGCCAGCGTTGAAGGAATCGGAATAGCAGTTGAGAAAGGCTTCCAGACAGGCGGACAGGTCATCAGAAATCTCGGATATCATCTTGAGTCACTTGCGATAGTGGACAGCATGGACGCTGCTACGGGAGAGATCAAGTTCAGGGAGCAGTAGGATCGCTGCGGGATATTTGATGGTATATATAAGATTCATGAATAATATATAGGTAAGAGAGACTGAGAATTGACATGACTTGACAGATTCTCAGTTTTCTTTTTATATGAATGGCGGATATTTGCTGAGAGGTGGGGTATATGGGAAATAACAATTTAGAAGAAAAAAATGTTTCTATGCCTGAGAAAATTGGAGGCGTAATATTTGGCATATGGTTTGTTGCCAGTATTATAGCCGGATTTGTTGCAAGTGAGATCGGAACGGATGCTGTTATGCTTGTTGTGGGGCAGTTTTTTGCCGGGATAGTTCTTGTCATAATTCTAAAGACTCTTATTCCGATGATTAAGAAGCGAAAGCGGGGGAGCATCATCGGTATAGTGTTCATATCTGTGTTTGCCGGTGCTGCATCGGCGCTGATATGGGCGGCGTGTGCTGTGAAAGATGGCTCTTTTGCGGATAAGATAGTATTGCTCCCGGAACGGATATTGGGGAGAGAAAATTGCAATGTTGGAGCATTTTATGCAGAGATATTTGCCTGTGCATTCTTTGTGGTCAGTGCAATAACACTGCTCTCTGTGATATGTAAGAGAAAAGCGCTTGAGCGAAGATGTTCATTTACTGTGAAAGCTGTATGCCATGATGTACGTGCAGATATGAGACAGGATATGAGAGCCGGCAGAAGATATCCGGAGGCGGGAGTATTTGAATTTACATACAGGGATAAGCAGTATAAAGTGTATGAGCAGACATATGTATATGGACTGAATATAAGTAAAGGCGATGTGGTATATCTTTATATCAACCCAGAAAATCCGTACGAATTTTATCTGGAAAACAGTGGTATATTCAGCAGTCAGGCGATATGGTCAGCAGTTTTTTTGATGGTTATATCAGGTTTGATGGCCGCAGGCTGCAATTTGTTGATTTTTAGGTGAAAAAATAGCCAGGTGTATGTTCTCCAATTTGGAGAATATGCACCTGGCTGTTTCTACGTAATTTTATCTAAAACTCTTCAGCCAGTTCACAAGAGAGTCATGCCAGATGTTGTCGGTGACAGTTTTCTTCATCTGCGCATCAACAGGACCGTTGCCGGAAAGTTTTGCCAGGACAGCAGCCTGAAGCTCAGGAACTGTCATGGATTCCGGAGACTTGCTCCAGTCAACTGTGATGGTTTCTGGATCTGCAGGATCATCGGAGGCTGTAGCGTTTGGTGTGCTTTCTGATTCGGACTCCTTAGCTGTGGTTTCAGAGGCTGTATTTTCTGACGCTGTTTTTGCGGTTTCAGCTTTTGGAGCCGCAGCTTTAGTATCTTCAGCTTTGGTAGTTTCGGACTGTGTGTCCTCAACGACCATGTCTGTTGCTTTTTCTGTGTCCACGCTAGAGGCTTCTATATTCGTATTTATACTATCAGTATTTTCAACATTTACGCTCTGAGCCTTAACCGGCTTGACATTCAGGTCTGTTCCCTCAGGCACCCAGATCTCACCGCTGTTTGCTGGCTGGGTTATGTTGATATGTCCATCCTGGACAGATACCTTTTCGCCTGACAGGGCGCCGATGTACGCTGCACAGTTTCCTGCTGCAAGGTGCATTCCGGCTGGTGCATCGTCGTTGTTCACTGACACGATGACACGTGTTACGTCAAGATCCCTTGCGTATGCGAACTGTCTGTTGGTGAGCATCAGCTCAGCGTAGCTGCCATATGACAGCGCAGGAACAGCCTGACGTACCTTGCCTAGTGCGGCGATGAGTGCTGTGCAAGGGTTAGTTTTTACTGAATCCTTGTAATCTTCTATATTGAGAGCTGGTCTTAAGCTGTCGTCCGAGCCATATTCCTTGCGTCCCTCAATACCAAATTCTGAACCGTAGTATATGCTAGGCACACCCGGAAGAGTGTAGAGCAATACATGTACAGGTGCAAAATGTGCCTTGTTGGTAAGCTTTGTATAGATACGCTCCACATCATGGTTGTCTACGAAGTTGTAGAGCTTTAATGTTCCCATGTTCTGGAGACGTCTTACAGTGTGCGCGATTTCAAAATAGTTGTGGTCATTGTGGCCGCTGTACAGAGCCTTGTGAAGTGTGTAGTTGGTGACGCTGTGAAGAGTCTCGCCGTTTACCCAGCGGCTGTAGTCGCCGTGGATAACCTCACCCATGAGCCAGAAATCCGGCTTCACTTCATTTGCTGTGCGGCGTAGTGCTTTCATGAAATCAAAGTCAAGAACGTCTGCCGCGTCAAGTCTGATTCCGTCCACATCGAACTCACTCACCCAGAAACGAATCACATCGCATATATAGTTAACGACAGCAGGATTCTTCTGATTCAGCTTGACGAGAAGGTTATAGCCTCCCCAGTTGTCGTAAGAGAAACCGTCGTTGTACTCGTTGTTACCCCAGAAATTCACGTTGCAGTACCAGTCCTTGTACTGTGAATTCTCTCTGTTTGCCTGGATGTCCTTGAATGCGAAGAAGTCACGGCCTGTGTGGTTGAACACTCCGTCGAAGATGACCTTTATTCCCTGTTCATGGCAGTAAGCCACAAATGCTGTCAGGTCCTCATTTGTTCCGAGACGGGAGTCGAGCTTCTTGTAATCTGTAGTCTCGTAGCCGTGTCCGACTGACTCAAAGAGTGGTCCGATGTACAGTGCTGAACCGCCAATCTCCTTTATATGATCCACCCATGGAAGCAGGGTGTTTAAGCGGTGAACAGGCTCACCGTAGTCGTTCTGTTTAGGGGCTCCCGTAAGTCCCAGTGGATAAATGTGATAAAAAACTGCCTCATCATACCATGCCATAGTTATCCCTCCATATTTTAGGTGCTGTCAAATACAAAGCACCCGATATTATTTGATATACGCTGTGAGCTGCAAGTGTTATCAGAAGCTGCCCACAACGTTTATATTATACTAAAAAAATTAGAAAAATGCGACAAAAAGTCATGTATGTATTGCACGACAGAGCCACAGATGCAGGAAAAAGACTCCATTGGAGTAGTGACGCTGGCGTGCTGTCTGCTCGTCCATATATTTGCAAAGTCATACTGGAAGCAGCTCTCAGTTCTGTTCGGACTTGTGGTTGGATATATAGTAGCAGTGTGCATGGGTATGGTGGATTTCTCCGCACTCAGCGGAACATCAGTCATAGCGCTCCCTCACATCATGCCATTTAAGCCGGAGTTCAACTGAAACGCGATCATATCAGTAACTTTTCCCTAAGATCGTGCAGACGGTATTTGCTGAGAACTGTGTGGCTGTTGTATTCATAGTTGCCATCATTCTGAATCTTGTGCTTCCTAAGAACATGGATGCCCACGAGGCCCCAAAGACTGAGGATGCAGAGTAAAAACCTTTCATAAGGTGTAAGTGTTAATAACAGCGTTGTTCTGATATTATAATTTCAGAACGGCGCTGTTTTTGCTTTTTCAAAAATAGGTCAAAAGGGGTCAGGTACCTCCGTCCCCATTATAAGAAAATCGGCAAAAATCCCCCCAAATAAAAATAAAGAAAGGTGAACAATATGGATAGTTTATTAAAGATAGAATCACTGAAGAAATACTATGGCAAAAAGCCAAACCAGACTAAGGCTCTGGACGGCATATCATTTCAGGTCATGCCGGGGGAGTTCCTTGGCATCATGGGTAGCAGTGGATCGGGAAAGTCCACACTGCTGAACTGTATCGCAACGGTCATAAAGCCTGACAGCGGAACCATAGAGCTTCAGGGCAAAGAGATACAGGCGCTTAAAGGTGCGAAGCTTGCGCAGTACAGAGGCAGGGAGATAGGTTATCTGTTCCAGAATTTTGAACTTCTGGACAATCTAACAGGCAGAGAGAACATTATGGTTCCGTTGTCAATACACGGTGTATCCGAGGATGAGAGCAGAAACAGACTGGAAAAGCTTTCATCATATCTGGAGATAGATAACGTGCTTGACAAATTCCCATCGCAGATGTCTGGTGGTCAGAGACAGAGGGTTGCGGCCGCCAGAGCACTCATACTTAATCCGGGGATCATTCTTGCGGACGAGCCGACCGGAGCACTCGACTCAAGAAATGCAAAGGCACTCATGGAGAAACTGTTGGGACTGAACAGGGATGACAACACTACCATACTTATGGTGACCCACGACTCAAATGCGGCCAGCTTCTGCAAGAGGATACTCTTCATACAGGATGGCAGGATATTCCATGAGCTCAGAAGAGATATGGAGAGAGAGTCACAGCAGGAGTTTTATGAGAGGATACTCAAGCTGATGGCGCAGATGGGAGGAGGCAGCGCAAATGTTCTTTAAACTCGCAATGAGGAACAGCCGGAGAAGCAGGAAAGAGAATGGTCTGTTCTTCGCTTCGCTGGTCGTGTCCATAGTGGCATTTTATATCATATTGGCGCTGTCCCATCAGGATGTGATGATATTCCTGAGAAGTCTTGAAAGCGATGCGGTGAACAGTCTTCTTCAGATAGCGGCGGTGTTCTATGTATTTTCACTGGTCATGTTGTTCTTTCTTATATACTATGCAAGCAAATACCAGCTCGAACGACGGAGGCACGAACTTGGAATGTATATAATGATGGGGATGAGGAGATCAAAGCTTTTTGCCCTGCTGATTGCGGAGGATCTGGGCAGCAGCGTAGTGGCTCTGCTCATCGGACTTCCTATAGCGATCCTGATGTCTGAGGTGGTCAGCCTTCTCACAGCCAGACTGGTAGGTCTTGGCGTTATAGGTCATCACGTATCATTTTCACTGCAGGCAGTCATACTGACAACTGTTGGATTTGTAGCGATAAAGCTTGCAGCATTTCTCATACTGAGCGGTAAGCTTGCAAGAAAGCAGATAGGCGATCTCCTTGTAGATACACCGGAGACAGAGAAGAAACAGCTTCCGGCTCCTGTGTATGGTGTGAGTGCAGTCCTCGGTCTTGTTGCGCTGGTCATTGCATACTGTCAGGGAATAGGTGGCTATTCGTGGATCAGCGTAAAATATATGGCGGTCACCATAACACTGGGATTTGTTGGCATGTTCCTGCTGTTTTTCGGTCTCAGGCTCTTTGTTGATGCACTGGCCAGACGTGCAAATGGCTCAAAACCACTTGCTGTGTTCGGTTTCAGGCAGATACACGAAAATGTAGCAACAAAATCTGGAACGCTTGCAATAAGCTCGATACTCATACTCGGCGCTCTGTGCTGCTGCGGTGCGGGCGTTGGCATATGTATATCCAGACAGAATATGGATCATGTGCTCGATTATACATTTGCCTCATATGGGGGTGACGCTGAGACGGACAGCAGGAATATCCGCGCGAAACTGGAGGAAACCGGCGTGTTGGAGGATTTCTCGGACGTATTCGATATGAAGCTTGGTTATATAAAGATGGGTGAAAATGAGTCCCATGATGATGCTGTGAACGTGGGGAATGTCATATCCGCACTTGAAAAACTCAAGGTTTCAGAGGACAGGGACGTGCTTATAAATAACATGTCATACATGACATACCCTTACCTGATCCAGGAGAGTGCGTACAACAAGGTGCTTGAGACTGCGGGAAAGGAGCCTTTGGAGCTCGGAGAGAATGAACTGGCACTCTATACGGATTTCTTTACTGATTACCGCGGAGGTTTACTGAATGAGGTATTGGCAGAGCGTCCGGAGGTGGATGTAAGAGGAGATGAGTATCATCTGACCGGAGAGGTCCAGACCACGAAGATTGTGACAGATTCATCGATAACCCTGTCGTTCGGACTTATCGTGGACGATGATACATTTGCCAGACTGACAAATGACAATTACGAGTTATATGTAAATGCCGTTCTCAAAAAGGATATCGTGGACGATAAGGGCCTCATGAAAGCCATAATGGACGAAAATGAGAAACTTGACGGCATAGATTTTGAGAGTATAAACGCTGATTGCGAGAGTTATCTGCAGAACATAGGAAGAAATATGTTCTACACGGTGGCTGCAGGATATATAACGCTTTATTTGGCGGTGGTGTTCCTCATAATCGCAAATACCATAATCGGTGTTCAGTTCCTGATGGGACAGAGAAAGTCCGGCAGAAGGTACAGAACCCTTGTGAAGCTTGGCGCGACATACGAAATGCTCTGCAGCTCAGCAAACAGACAGGTGGGCTGGTATTTCGGAATCCCGGTTGCCGTGGCGGCGGTCAGCAGTATATTCGGTGTGCGTGCTCTGCTCACGGGAATCCTGTCAGAATCCATGCGAGGCAGTGTGAAACAGATACTTATCATAGCTGCGGTTATGATAATCCTGTTGTGTGTGGTAGAATATATCTATATGACAGCGGTGAAACGCTCAAGCAACAGATATCTCATGGCGATGATGACACCGGAAAGGGTTGAGTAAACGGTGAAGTGTGTGATGGTGGTTGAGGACGATGTCCTCATGTGCGATGAACTTCTGGATATGCTGACAAAGGCAGGATACAGGGCAGTTAAGCCAGATGGATTTGACAACATAATAGAACAGATACTGGACATGGCTCCGGATATTCTTCTGCTGGATATCAATCTTCCTGGCAGGAGCGGCTTTGACATATGCCGGGAGATCAAGAGGCGGAGCTCTGTCCCGGTGCTGGTTCTCACATCGAGGGACCAGCTAAAGGACGAGCTCCATGCGCTGGAGCTGGGCGCTGATGAATTCCTCACGAAGCCATGCCGCCGTGAGCGGCTTCTGGCCCGGGTGGCAAATGTGCTCAAGAGGTACGAGGGCAGACAGAACCTGATCGAAGGAGAAGGGTTTCTTCTGGACACTCAGACATACACTCTGTATATAGATGGGAGATCTGCGGTGCTTCCACAGAATCAGGGACGTATATTTGAGACACTTATGACAAGCGGAGGAGATGTCGTGTCTAAGGAGAAACTTTGTGAGGCAGTGTGGGGCACATCGGAGTATATAGATGAAAATGCCCTGCAGGTGAATCTTACAAGACTCAAAAAGAAAATGGCGGGACTGGATATGAAGGCAAAGATCATAGCTGTAAGAGGCGTTGGATACAAAATATTCCCTGGGGACGGAGGTGCCTGACCCACTTGTCAGAGTGGAGAAAATATGAAAAGATTTGGACTTGTTATAAAACAGAATATTGTCTGGCTTGGTCTGCTGCTTCTGACGGACGTGGCGTTCTGCTTCTTCATGTGGCTTGTGGCACCAGAGGCATTTGTCAGAATAAGGGTGCTGGTTGGCATGTTCACTGTGATACTGTTCGCGGCGGTGTGCTCGGTGCTGTGTATAAAGGACAGGAAGAAGATTGAGGCGTTCAGGAGATTTGTCACTGACCCGGATGAACAGAGCGAGATAGAAATGAGGAGCCTGTGCGGGGCTTCTGAACAGGAATATGTGAGCGTGCTGTCGGAGGAGCTTCACGATCTGAGAGATTCAGTGATGCAGAGTGGCAGACAGCTCAGGGATTATCAGGAGTATGTGGAGAACTGGGCACATGAGATCAAGACCCCCATCTCTCTGCTGACATTTGTGGTGGACAACAGGAGAGATGAGCTGCCTCATAATGTTGTGATGAAGATGGACAATGTGACCAGCCAGATGCAGAACTATGTGGACCAGATGCTCTACTACGCCAGACTGAAAAGCGATTCCAAGGATTATCTCATGGAGAGCATAGATGTGGAAGAATGCGTGGATGAGGTGATAGCTGACTACAGATCCCTGCTTGAGGAGAAGGGCATACGGGTCAGAAAGTGTCTTGAGAATGGAGAGGTGTACAGTGACCGCAGGGGATTGCAGTTTATACTCGGTCAGCTTGTGAGCAATTCCATGAAATACACAAATGAGCAGCCGGAGATATCATTTGACTTCTGGACGGCGGGTGACAAAAAGCTGCTGTCCGTGAGTGACAATGGCATAGGTGTAAAGAGCTGTGACATGCCATACATATTCGAGAAGGGTGTCACGGGTGATTCGGGTGAGAACAGGAAGCATGCAACGGGCATGGGACTGTATCTTGTCAGTGAGATGGCGCATGACCTAGGCATCACAGTGACGGCAAATTCAAAGTGGCAGAATGGATTTGAGATAGTACTTGAATTCCCGGATGTGGAGACAAAGATATAAAAGTGAGGAGGCAGATACAGCGTTGTGCGTATCTGCCTCCTCACTTTTTACCGGGATATTTTATAATAAATTTATGAGTGGCGGTCTGTTAATAATCACTTTGATATTTTATAATGTAAGCATTGGTTGTAATTTAGTTGATGGTGCAAAGTCAGTTTACGTGGACTGAAACTCAGTGGGAAAGGAGAATATAATTATGGAGATCAGAAAAGCGACAGCAGAGGATTTTGATATTGTATTTGATTTTATAGAAAAATTATGGACATATAATACATATGACAGGGAAGAAATACGCAAAGTATATATGGACGTCATAGATGACGAACGCAGCTTTGCGTTTTTATTATGGGATGAAGGCATTTGCAGAGGCATGTGCCATGGAGACTATTTAAATACATTCTGGATGTCGGGGCTCACATGCTATGTGTCAAGTCTCATAACAAGAGAGGAGGACCGTGGCAAGGGATATGGTGTGGCACTCCTGAATCATGCAAAGGAGCTTGCAAAGCAGAGGGGATGCAAGGCTATCACCCTTGATTCCGGACTTCCGAGGACAGGGGCACATGGCTTCTACGAGCACTATGGCTTTGAAAAGAGCTGCTACGGCTTTGAGATGATGATATAAATTATCTGTGGAGATTTGAAAGGAGACAAATATGTGTACAGCAGCGACATATAAGACAAAGAATTTCTATTTTGGAAGAACACTTGATTATGAATTCTCGTACGGCGATGAGATCACCGTGACTCCGAGAAATTATCCGTTTGAATTCAGATATATGGGCAGGAAGGACAGCCATTATGCCATGATAGGGATGGCACATGTGGCGGGTGGCTATCCTCTCTACTATGATGCTATAAATGAAAAGGGGCTTGGAATGGCAGGCCTGAATTTCGTTGGAAATGCCGCGTATCAGGAAGTGGATGAGAGCGGTGATAGGGACAATGTTGCCCAGTATGAGTTTATTCCATGGATACTCGGAAGCTGTGCCAGTGTAGGCGAGGCAAGGGTGGCACTGGATAGGATGACTCTGACAGGAACACCGTTTTCCGAGCAGCTTCCTACAGCACAGCTTCATTGGATCATCGCGGACAGAAATGGCGCCATAACAGTGGAGTGCATGGCTGACGGACTTCATGTGTATGAGAATCCTGTTGGGGTTCTCACGAACAACCCGCCATTTCCGCAGCAGATGTTCTTGCTCAATCAGTATATGGGACTGTCGCCAAAGCAGCCATTGAACACATTTGCACCGGAGGTGGGACTGAATACGTACAGCCGTGGCATGGGAGCAATAGGACTTCCTGGGGATCTGTCGTCGACGTCAAGATTTGCCAGGGTGGCATTTGTGAAGCAGAACAGTCTGTCTGGAGATTCTGAGGCTGAGAGTGTGAGCCAGTTTTTCCATATACTCGGTTCTGTGGATCAGCAGAGGGGATGCTGTGAGGTGGCATCTGACAAATATGAGATCACTATATACACGTCCTGCTGCAACGCTGACAAGGGAATATACTATTACAATACCTACGAGGGTCATCAGATAAATGCAGTGGATATGAACAGGGAGAATTTGGACGGCGCAGAGCTTGCCAGATACCCTCTTATCCAGAGGGAGAATATCAATTGGCAGAACTGATGTATGTGGCTTACAAGGGAGAAAGGATGCTGTATGAGTAAAAGCAAGGTTACAATAAAAGAAATAGCGGAGATGGCTGGGGTGTCAATAGCCACGGTATCACATGTTATAAATAGGACGAGGTATGTAAGACCTGAGCTTGTGGATAAGATAGAGAAGATCATTGTAGAGACGGGATACCAGAATAAGATAGCTGATAAGGAGAGAAAACTGCTGGTTGGACGGGAGTCCACGATAGTTGCAGTCATTCCAAACATTGAAAGTACTATATACAGAGATATGGTAGCTTATGTGAAGCAGCTTGTCAGTGTGCAGGGATATCAGTTCCTTGTGGCGATAACAGACAATGATCTCAAGGAGGAGGCGCAGGTGCTTGCCGGACTTCTGGTCAACAAGAAGGTTGCCGGTATCATACATGCGCCGGTGAGCGATGTGGCATCTAACTACACAAAACTCATACAGTCGGGTGTTCCATTTGTCTGCGTGGAGAGAAATATACTTGGATCAGGGATAGACTCAGTTGAGTTTCGCGACCGTGAGGCTATATTTAAGGGCGCGGATTATCTGCTTGCGAGTGGACACAAAAATGTTTTGTTTTTCAGAGAGAGTACGGACAGTACCACCAGGGATGAGAGAACAAAAGGTTTCCTGAATGCTCTGGAGAAATACAATATAAATACAAATGATGCAAACATTGTTGATGTGACGTTGGAAAAAGGAGAGGATGACTGCATGCTGGCTATTCAGAAAGCCCTGCGCAGATACAGGCCGACCGCTGTACTTGCGGGGGGCAACAGAATAACTCTTTATCTTATGAAGACACTGAGAGATATGGGAATCGACTGTCCGGGAGAGATATCTGTGGTTGGATTTGGTGATGAGAGCTGGTCTGAACTTACTTATCCACCTCTTACAATACTGAGAAGAGATGTGAAGGGACTAAGTGCCAAGGCTGTTGGGATGTTGTTTGAGAAGATCAATACGGGAGTTGCCATATCGCATGACTGTTATGCAGATGTAGAGCTTGTAGTCAGAAAATCCACAAAGATGCTTGACAATGGACCATTTGGAGATAAAGCGGCAGCGCCGGATTCGGTTGTACTGACAAAAGAAGAGAAACACAGACTAAAGACAGGACATTTCAGGGTTGCGATCTCTTTCCACTATACCGGAACGTCTTGGGCAGAATTGCATGAGAAGGGAATTCGGGAGGAACTTGAGCAGTTTGGGATAGATGTTGTATCAGTTATGGATGCACATTTTGACTCGGAACTGCAGAATGCACAGCTTGATGGCATAAGACTTCAGAAACCGGATGCAGTTATAGCTATTCCAGCGGATGACAGCCGTACCAGAGAAAAGTTTCAGGAGCTTTCAAAGGTGTCAAAGCTTGTGTTCATAAGCAATGTTCCAGATGGCATGTCCAAGAACAGCTATGTGTCCTGTGTATCAGTAAATGAGTCGGAGAATGGAACGAACACGGGAAGAATGTTGGGAGAATATTGTAAGGAAAATAAGAAAAAAAAGGCAGGTTTCATTATTCATGGCGCGGCATTCTATGGAACAAGAGTCAGGGATAATGCTGCTGAGAGAATAATAAAGGACAGTTATCCGGATATCGACATAGTGACGATCAGGAGTTTTGGAGAGATATCTAATGCATATCAGGTAGCCAAGGATGTGATAACTGCAAATCCCGAAATTGAGGCAATGTATGTGAGCTGGGATCGCCCGGCACTTCTGACTATAAAGGCACTCAAGGAGCTTGGCAGGGAGGATGTGGCAGTGTTCACCACTGATCTTGACCATGGCATAGCCCGGTGTATGGAAGAAGGAATAGTTAAGGGACTCAGCACACAGAGACCATATGAGCAGGGAAGAGCGGCAGCTGCAGTCGTTGCCAAGTCCCTGGTAAGTGAAGAACAGCTTCCAAAGTATGTGGGAGTTCAGCCGTATCAGGTCGAGCCGAAACAGCTCAGGCTTGCATGGAAGGAAATCTTCCATGAGTCCATGCCGGACAGACTTGGGTGATATGAAATCCTCCAGAGAGAAAAATGTAACTCTCTGGAGGATTTTTTGCGTTTATACACAAGACTCCGGAATAATTACGCGAATATTTACGTAAAAAATAATAAACAGTCTGCGAAGCGTATAATGCAAATGAATGTTATTTGTGCACAGTGACGAATAAATAATAAATAAAACACTAATTATTGACAATAACAGACAAAGGATATATCATCTAAACATACAAGGGACGAAAAACAGTTAAAAATTTACGTAAATAAAACCGGTTAATAACAGTTTTTCGACAACGAGTTAGCAAAAACGAAATACATGATATTGGAGGTAAAAATTATGAGAAAGATTAAGAAGTTATTAGCAGTCGGAGCATGCCTGTGCATGTCACTTAGTTTACTGGCAGGTTGTGGATCAGGAGCAGGAGGCGCATCGGACGGCGGTTCATCTGAATCAGGTACAAAGCAGGAGAGCACGAAGTCATCCGACCTGTCATTTGCATTCTGTACAAACACACTTAACAACACATTCCAGAGTTCAATAGATGCAAAGCTCAAGGAACTCTGTGATGCGAACGGAATATCATATACATGTCTTGATCCTGACTACGATCTGAACACACAGCTCAGCCAGTTATCAGACGTGGCAAACAGTGGATACGATGCAGTGTTCATCATCCCAGTTGATTCAGCAGGTATCACATCTGGTCTTGCAGAGATCAAAGATGCAGGAATCCCAATCTTCAATGTAGATACAGCAGTTATCGAGGATGATATAGAGAACTTTGTAACACAGTTCGTTGGAACAAATGCATACATGGCAGGACAGCTTGTAGGTGAGCAGATGGCTAAGGATTATCCGGATGGAGCAGACATTGCGATCCTTGACTTCCCATCAAATGAGAGCTGTGTAGACCGTGTAAATGGTTTCCTCGATGGACTCGGTGACAACAAGGACAAGTTCAATATTGTGGCACAGCAGGATGGCGAGGCTGCACTTGATGCATCAATGAGTCTTGCAGAGGATATCATCACAGCAAACACAGATCTTCAGGCATTCTTCTGCATCAATGATCCATCAGCACTCGGCGCTGCAGCAGCAGTTAAGGCAGCAAATAAGACTGGTAAGATCGGTGTGTACAGTATCGATGCTTCACCAGATGGTAAGCAGGCACTCATTGACGGTGAGTTCACAGCAGTTGCATGTCAGGTTCCTGTACAGATTGCAGAGTATGCATTCAACGCAGCACAGAAGTATGTAGGCGGAGATACGACCATCGACGAGAAGAAGGTATATCTTGATTCACACCTTGTACTCAAGGATGAGGCTGAAAAGACAGTTAACGACTGGCAGTAAAGCCGGACCGGCTCCAAAAATAATAGTGAGGAGCTGAACCCGGAATTGGCAGATATGACACAATGTAGATGTATATAACACGGGAGAGACCGGGGATCTGAGATCTCCGGCCGTAATCCCGAAAAATGACAGCAAGACAACAAATGATCTGATATAGAAACTTGGAGGTTTAATATGGGACAGACAGTTCTGGAAATGATAGGGATAAAGAAAAGCTTCTCTGGAATATATGCTTTAAGCGGCATCGACTTTTCCCTTGAACTGGGAGAGGTACACGCACTGCTCGGTGAGAATGGTGCAGGAAAGTCCACACTGATTAAGGTCCTCGGCGGAATTTACCAGCCTGACAGCGGAATCATCAAGGTAAATGGCAAGGAGGTCAAGATCAACGGAGTTCCGGCTGCCAGAGAGAATGGTATAGGAATAATACATCAGGAAATCGTACTTGTTCCATATCTTTCGGTGGCACAGAACCTGTTTCTCGGCAGAGAGATAAGGACAAAGCTTGGAACATTGGACTTTGCAGAGATGAACAGAAGAGCAGAGGAGATGATATCATCCCTCGGTGTGAATATAAAGGCAGACACAATAGTAGAAAATCTGACCATCGCACAGCAGCAGATGGTGGAGATCGTTAAAGCGGTCTCATTCAACGGCAAGATAATAGTTATGGATGAGCCAACCTCATCACTTTCAAATGAGGAGGTTGAGCAGTTATTTGAGATCATTGAGAATCTCAGAAAGAAAAAGGTAAGTATAATCTACATCTCCCACAGAATGGAGGAGCTGTTCAGAATATCTGACAGAGTTACCGTTATCAGGGATGGTGCATACGTAGGAACAAAAAAGACATCAGAGACAAGCCCGAATGAGCTGGTTGCGATGATGGTAGGAAGAGATCTAGAGAGCTTCTATGCAAGAGATTACTGCGACATGGACAAGGCAGAGGTCGCTCTGGAGGTAAAGAATCTTTCTCAGACAGGTGTCTTTGAAGATATAAGTTTTTCAGTACATAAGGGCGAGATCCTGGGATTCTCAGGTCTGGTAGGTGCTGGACGAAGTGAGATCATGGAGGCGATATTTGGCGCAACACGGCTCACATCGGGAGAGGTGATACTCGGAGGAAAGCCGGTTCACTTCAAGAATCCAATGCAGGCTATCAAGGCAGGCATAGCACTGGTTCCGGAGGACAGAAAGAAACAGGGCCTTGTACTTGGCAACAGCGTGGCATTCAACCTCACACTTTCATCCCTCAGATTCTATATGAATGGAATCGCTATAAGTGAGAGAAAACGAGGCGAGGTAATTGACCATTATTCACAGAGACTGAGGATAAAGGCGGCATCGCCTGAGATTGAGGCGGGCAGCCTGTCAGGCGGAAACCAGCAGAAGGTGGTTCTGGGCAAATGGCTTGCAACCAAGCCGGATGTGCTCATTCTGGATGAGCCAACCAGAGGTGTTGACGTAAATGCAAAATTTGAGATATATACGGTAATCAATGAACTAGCAAAGGAAGGCATAGCGATAATCATGGTATCCAGTGAGCTTCCTGAGATCATCAACATGTGCGATAACGTGTGTGTTGTGAGAGCCGGAAGACTTGTTAAGAAACTGTCAAAGGACGAGCTTTCACAGGAAGAGATAATGAAATACGCTGCAGGAGGTATCGAATAATATGGGCGAGACAAAGAAAAATTCAAAGGCAACTTCTATATTGAAGAACAATCCCCTGACATCGATCGTCAAGGGTAACATAGGAATCATAGTGGTTTTGATAATAATGTGTGTGGCCGTAGCACTTGCCACAGACAAATTCCTCACAACCAACAACATCATATCAGTGCTTAGACAGATATCTATCAATACCTACATAGCACTTGGAATGACACTGATAATCATACTCGGACACATCGACTTGTCAGTTGGATCGATAGTAGCTATGTCGGGAACCCTGACCGTAGGATTTATAGTTAACCAGGGACTCCCTCTCGGAGTTGCCATAGTGGCAGGACTTCTGGTAGGTACAGCAGCGGGCTTTATAAGTGGTTTTATAGTTGCTAACTTCAAGGTGCCTGCATTCATCATCACAATGGCAATGATGAACATAGCAAGTGGTATAGCTTATGTCTACACGGGTGGACAGTCAACACGTATCACCAATAAGCTTTTCATCGAGATCGGAACAGGATACCTGTTCAATGTGATCCCACTTCCAGTAGTGTACATGGTAGTGCTCATCATATTATTCAGTTTTATCCTTAGCAAGACAAAATTCGGAACATATATATATGCGATAGGCGGTAACCGTGAGGCTGCAAGACTCTCAGGTGTACCTATCAAGAAGATAGAGATCATAGTATTTACAATATCAGGACTTCTCTCAGCATTTGCAGGACTTGTACTTTGTTCAAGAATGTACTCAGGACAGCCTTCAGTCGGCAGCGGATATGAGCTTGATGCCATCGCAGCCTGTGTACTTGGAGGAACGTCCATGACAGGTGGTAAGGGAAGAATCAGCGGAACAGTATTTGGTGCCATGGTCATCGGAATCATCTCAAATGGACTTAACCTTATAGGAGTGTCATCATACTGGCAGCTCATCATCAAGGGTCTTATCATCGCATGTGCGGTACTCCTTGACGGACAGAAGGGCAAGCTTGAACTTCTCAAGAAGAAGAAACTTGCAGCAAACTAGTTGGTTATGATAGAAATATCGGGCAATCAACGATTTAACATATTCAACAAATTTAGCAATAGAAAGGATTAGTAATATGGAGATTTTTAGAAAGATGTCCTTCGCGGATTCCACGGGAGATGCAATACCTTTCTACCACGAGGGCAAATATCATATATTCTCACTGACTTCCCCTCCGGGAACAACAGTGTACCCGGCAAGACTTAGAACCACATGGAGCCACAGTGTATCAGAGGATCTGGTACACTGGGAGGAGCTTCCTACAGCACTCTATCCGGGTGAGGGCGACGAGCCGGATGCATCAGGAGTGTGGACAGGCTCAGTTATATACGGCGAGGGCAGATACCATGCATTCTATACAGGCTACTGCCTCACTGCAGAGTATCAGCAGACCATATGTCATGCAACAAGTGAGGATGGAATCACATGGGTGAAGGATGCTGCCAATCCGGTCATCACACCTATGATAGAGCTTTACGAGAAACTTGACTGGAGAGATCCATATGTCTTCTATAATGAGGAGGACAAATGCTACTGGATCCTCATTTCAGCTAGAAGACTGGATATGCCGATAACCAGAAGGGGCTGTATAGTTCTCTACAGATCAAAGGATCTTGTCAACTGGGAATATTACGGACCGATATATTCACCGGGACACACAAACTGTCCTGAGTGCCCTGAGATGTACAAGATGGGAGATAACTGGTATCTCTCATACTCACGATTCTCAGAATATGTAAACACAATATACAGAGTAGCAAAGTCTCCATTTGGACCTTGGAGAAAGCCAAAGAAGGACGGCATAGGCGGAAGAAGATTCTACGCAGCCAAGTCCATGCAGGATGATGACGGCAGACGTTTCTACTTCGGTTGGGCTCACGACAGAGCAGACAGAAGTGACAGAGGCGAATGGTACTGGGGCGGAACCTTCTGTGTGCCACATGAGGTTGTTGCCACTGAGGATGGTGGACTTGATGTAAAGCTTCCAAAGGAATATGAGCATGTATTTGAGAAACATGTAGATTGGGATTACATTCCGGTCCTTGGAAATGCAGAGCTTCACGGAGACAGACTGGTTGAGATGGATTCAGTCAGCACATGTACATACGGTTTCCTTGGACACAGCGAGGAGAGCTATATGCTGAAGTGCAAGATCATGCCTAGAGAGGTGTATGACCATTTTGGAATATTACTCAAGTCAGATAAAGAGGCAAGCGGATGCCTGCTCCTTGAGTTCGATGTGGCTATGCAGAGAGTGTCACTGGTAAATCTTCCTATGGGAGTTGATCCATTCTGGGTTCAGTCCTGCCAGTCTGTACCTCCGGCAACTGAGCCGGGTCCTGATGGAGTCAGAGTGTGCGAGAAGACATTTGACATAACAGAGGGCAGCGAGATAGATGTAAAGATCATAGTTGACCACGATATGGTGGAGGTATTTGTCGGAGAACAGGTTGCGTTCACATACAGGATCTATGCAAAGCCTGAGTTTGAGACAGGACTTTTGGCACAGGATGCCAGAGTAGAATTCTATGACATAGAGATCACAGGAAAGTAAAATTCACAAGGAGGATCCAACATGGAAAAGAAATATGATGTTGTGGCACTTGGCGAATTCCTGATAGACTTTACACCTGCCGGAAACACTGATTCCGGGATGAAGCTCTTCGAGCAGAATCCCGGCGGTGCTCCGGTGAACATGCTAACAGCAGCCGGCAAGGCCGGGCTTAAGACCGCCTTTATAGGTAAGGTCGGAGATGACATGCACGGCAATTTCCTGATCGAGACCGCAAAACAGGCGGGGATAGAGACAAAAGGTATAGTAGTTGATGACACGGTATTTACCACATTGGCATTTGTCACTCTGGATGAGAACGGAGAGCGAGAATTTTCATTTGCCAGAAAGCCGGGAGCGGATACGATGCTCTGTTACAAGGAGATTGATACTGAGCTGATCAGGGATACAAAGGTGTTCCATATAGGTTCGCTGTCACTTACGGATGAACCGGCGAGGACAACTACATTCCAGGCGGTGAAGGAGGCAAAAAAATACGGCGCGGTTATATCGTATGATCCAAATTACAGAGCACCGCTGTGGGACAGCAGAGAAAATGCGATGGAGAGGATGAAGAGTATTCTTCCGTTCGTAGATATAATGAAACTCTCGGATGAGGAGACGTCACTTCTCACACCATTTGCCGATCCGGAAGAGGCAGCAGAGTATCTTCTGGGAAGCGGTGTCAGACTTGTTGCGGTAACCCTGGGAAGTGAGGGCGTGCTGATATGCAGCAGGGATGGCAGCCGAAAGGTTCCCGGATTTGCCAGCCATGTGGTGGATACGACGGGGGCTGGAGATTCATTCTGGGGAGCATTTGTATCACAGCTTGTCAGAGTGGGCAAGAGACTGGAGGAATTCAGTATAGATGAGCTTGCAGAGTATGCAAGATATGGAAATGCGGTGGCGAGCCTGTGCGTTGAAAAGCGCGGAGGACTCAGATCGATTCCGGAAGAGAGTGAGGCAATGGAAAGACTCACATTAAAATAGGTATTAAAAATTTCACATAAAACATTTCCCTTAAACCTTGGGGCTGGAGTGATCCAGCCCCTTTTTTAATGTTTTCTTAAAGAATCTCCCAATTGAACCTTAAAAATAAATTTATTATAATCACCGGATGTACAGCAGTGGTGTGGAGACGGAGGTGCCTGATCCCCCGGCGATGTGGGGGACGGAGGTACCTGTCCCCTCCGCCCCCGATCGAATTGTAATAAGTCTTACTTATAATTAAGCATGTTGAATGTATATTAAGTTGAATTTGACACGTTGCACGGCATATAATCAATTCGATTTAAAGAAGATAAAAAGGTTATTGAACGAGGTGAGTTGTATTGAAAAATATACTTGAATTTATAGAGAATTCAGCAGCGAGATATCCTGATAAGCTGGCGGTTGCGGATGAGAATGGTGGCCTGACATACAGCCAGCTGGAGAGCTTTTCAAGAAAGATAGGCGCATGGATATTGGCGGAGATCAAGGGCGTGAGAAATAAAGCTATAGCTGTGCTGTTGGACAAGAAACCAGAGAGTGTGGCGGCGTACATGGGAGTTGTCTACAGCGGTAACTTTTATGTGGTGCTCGATGCAGAGATGCCAAAGCAGAGAGCGGAGTCCATACTTGCAGCTTTAAGACCGGCAGCGATATTGACGGATGATCTTCATGTGGAGCTTGCGAAGGACGTCGCATATGCAGTGAAGAAGATGGCAGAGCCACAGGAAGCGGTGGCTGTTTCCAAAGAAGGAGAACGAAACTGCTGCATTGATGAGATCAAAGTGTTAGATCTTGATGAGATGGATGTTGACGCGGATCAGAGCGGGCTGGACGGTGTAAGAGCCAGGATGATAGACACTGATCCGGTGTATGCGCTTTTCACATCGGGATCAACAGGAGTTCCAAAGGGCGCTGTGGTATCACACTCAAATATCATTGCTTACATAGACTGGTACACAGAGGCATTTGGCATAGATGAAAATACAGTGTTTGGAAGCCAGACACCGTTTTATTTCAGCATGTCGGTATCTGATCTATACAGCACACTGAAAAATGGAGCGACACTGTATATCATACCAAAGGTATATTTCACCTTCCCTATGAAACTGATGGAGTTCTTGAACACCTATAAGATAAACACGATATATTGGGTGCCTTCGGCTCTGCAGATCGTTGCAAATTATAAGATGTTCCAATATGCAAAACTGCCGGAGCTCAAGAAGGTTCTGTTTGCCGGAGAGGTCATGCCGACAAGACCTTTAAATTACTGGAGAGAGAATCTGCCGGATGCTATGTACGCAAATCTGTTCGGACCTACAGAGACAACAGACATATGCACATACTATGTCGTGAACAGGGAATTTGCGGATGATGAGCCGCTTCCAATGGGGCATGCATGCAACAACTGCGATGTGTTTGTCCTTGGCGAAGATGGAAAAGAGGTGTCACCGGAGGTGGATCCCGAGACCGGCTTCAGCTGCGAAGGAGAGCTCTACGCGAGAGGTTCATTTGTGGCACTTGGGTATTATGGAAATGCAGAGAAGACGAAGGAGGCATTTGTCCAGAATCCGCTCAATCCGAATTATCCAGAATTGGTGTACAAGACTGGTGATCTGGTGAAGTACAACAAATATGGCGAGCTTGTGTATGTGTGCCGCAAGGATTATCAGATTAAGCACATGGGATATCGTATAGAGCTTGGAGAGATAGAGGCTGCGGCGGGAGCCATAGAAGGAATCAGGAGTTATGCATGTATCTACGATGATGCGGCGGACAAGATTCTGTTCATATATGAAGGAAAGAAGAAGGACGATGCTGAACTGCTAAATGCGTTTAAGGCGAGGGTTCCGCACTACATGGAGCCGAACCGATTCATAAGGATCACGAGCATGCCACACAATGCAAATGGCAAGATTGACAGAAAGAAGCTGAAGGCGGAATACGCGCAGGGTAAATAGCGAATATCTATATAATCCACTTTATTTGCTGCGATGGTATTACTATAATATGTAGAAAATTTTTATTATAAGGAGATATGAGATTATGGAAGAATTATTAAAGATTTTAAATGACGTTAAGCCTGGTGTTGATTATGAGAATGAGACAGACCTTATAGGACACGGTGTTCTGGATTCCATCACGATGGTAACTCTGGTACTCCAGCTCAGCGATGAATTTGACGTTGATATCACACCTGTCGACATCACACCTGAGAACTTCAAGACGGTTCAGACTATCTACGATATGATAAAGAGACTTGAAGATGAGTAGGATCAAGATACAGATATTGGAAGATGGTTGGAACTGACTGCCGTCAAAAATACTTGAGGAGTGGAAAATATGTCATATACGTCGATATCATATCTGGTATTTATATTGCTGGGCTGCTTTATAGTCTACAATATAGTGCCGATCAAACACAGATGGAAGGTGCTGCTTACATTCAGTTATCTGTTTTATTTTATCAACTCAGGAAAATACATTTTGTTTATCCTGTTTGGCTCTCTGACAATATACATTGGCGGACTGCTGATTAACAAGATAGATGATGGCTACAATATGGCGCGCAAGGCACTTCCGAAGGAGAATAAAAAAGAGTACAAGGCACTGGTAGGATGGCAGAAGAAATGTATATGTGTGTGTGTTGTGCTTGTGAATGTGGGCATATTGGTATTTTTGAAATACTCTGTTTTCTTTGGACAGGTGTTCACGGACATTTTGGGACTTATACATATAAATATTGAGAATCCCATGTATCAGAGGATGATGCCTCTAGGAATATCATTTTATACTCTGTCTGCAGTAAGCTACATTGTTGATGTATACAGGGGCAAATACAGAGCCTCGGACAGTTTTGGCAAGGTGGCTCTGTTCCTGGCATTTTTCCCTCATATAGTTGAGGGTCCTATAGCAAGATTTGACCTGGTGGCTGACCAGATGTATGAGGGGCACAAGTTCAGTTATGAGAACATGACGATGGGACTTCAGCTCATACTGTGGGGATTTTTTAAGAAGATAGTGATTGCGGACCGTGCAAATATGTACGTCAACCAGATCTTTAACAATTACAGTGATTACACAGGACTTCCTGTCGTATGCGGAATGCTTCTCTACACACTTCAGCTCTACGCAGAGTTTTCCGGATGCATGGATATTGTGAGAGGAAGTGCCCAGATGTTTGGAATTGGACTTTCTGAGAACTTTAACCAGCCATTTATATCAAAGACGGTGAGCGAGTTTTGGAGAAGATGGCATATGACGCTGGGCTCATGGTTCAAGGATTATGTATTTTATTCTGTATCCCTATCGAAGCCGTTTGTAAAGCTCAGCAAGAAGACAAGGGAACATATGAATGCGTTCTTCGCGACATTTGTCCCTATGTCTGTTGCGATGTTTATCGTCTGGTTTGGAACGGGAATATGGCACGGCGCAAGCTGGAAATATGTAATGTATGGTCTTTATTATTGGGCGATTATGATTATCGGACTGCTTACCGAGCCGTTTTTCAAAAAGCTTTATGATAAAATGCATGTGGACAGGCAGGGAAAGATATACAGGCTGCTTCAGGTTGTTAGAACTTTCCTGTTTGTAAATGTTGGAATGCTCATGTTTAGGGCGGATGATCTGACAGCATTTGGGCATATGTTTGTGTCAATGTTCAAGGGATTTACATTTGCAGATCTTACAAATGGAACATTGCTTGGAATAAAGCTTGACATGGCTGATTTCGCAGTGCTGATGGCGGGAGCGCTCATACTGTTCCTGGTTGGACTTTACAAGGAGAAAGGACATCAGATAAGAGCGGAGCTTGCATCGAAGAATATAGTCCTCAGATGGGCAGTATATTATGTGCTGCTATTTTCTGTGATAATACTTGGCGCATATGGAAAGGGCTACGAGGTGGCAGGATTCATATATGCCCAGTTCTAGATTTATAAAATTTTAGTGGAGATTAGAATTGATCCGGATGAATAGCAAGAGTATTAAGAAACTGATAAAGTCAATTATATTTGTGGTACTGTTTGCAACAATGCTGGCGGTGCTGTGTGAGGTATTTACACCTAAGACAAGCGATCTGCAGGGAGGAATGACAAATCCAAATGCCAGGGGATTTTACGGAGAAAGGAAGAATTCCATAGACCTTTTGGTACTTGGTGACAGCAATGCATACTGTGCGTATTCACCTATGTTTATATGGAAGAAATATGGTATACCATCATATGTAGCAGCAGAGGGAAACCAAAATATCGTGGGTGCACTAAATATACTAGATGAGGTGCTTGAGTGTCAGTCACCCAAGGTTATGGTATTTGATGTGAATATGCTGTGGTCGGGAAAAACCGATACACAGCGGACAGAAGACTGCATAACAAATATACTGTATAAGTATGTGCCGATCATAAAGTATCACAACAGATGGAAGAATATGTCTCTGGGCGATGGATTTAAGGGCAAGAACTATACTTACAGATCAAGTACCCGCGGACAGAATTTAAGCAGGAAGGTTCTTCCATATGTTGGCGAGGATAAGATGCAGGAATCGGATGAGGTTGATGACATCCCATGGATAACGAAATTCTTTTTTGAAAAGCTTTTAAAAAAATGTGAAGAAAATGGAATAAAAGTGGTTCTTATGGAGACTCCAACTGCAACTTCGTGGACATATGCAAGACATGTTGCTATGGAAGCTTATGCGGAAGAGCACGATATGACATTTATTGATTTTAATACTCTGACAGGAAAATATGCAATAGACTGGAGTGAGGATACCAGGTATGGCGGAATGCACATGAATTCGTACGGTGCCAGAAAAGTTACTGCGTACCTTGGAAAGTATCTCACATCCAACTATACATTTGAGAATAAGCAGAATGACATAGAGTACGCAAACTGGAATAAGGAGTATGCGGAGTATAGAAGCTATATGTTGAAGAAGAAAATATATATAGAAGTTGACAGTGATGATGTTCAGGAGCCGGGGAATGCAGGCGAGGGGGAGTGATCACAGTTGACTGACAGGCAACAGTAAGGGTGATGATTATGAAAAAAGACAGCAGACATAATCTTATAAAGATGATAGCATTTGCAATGGTGTTTGTGGTTATCCTGGGGGTGCTTGGCGTGGCATTTACCCCGAAGCGCAGTGACCCGGGAAGCGGAATAACAAACTCAAATGCAAGAGGGTTTTATGGTGAGCCAAAGAATTCGATAGATGTGCTGATACTTGGAGACAGCAATGCATACAGTGCATGTTCGCCAATGTATATATGGAACAGATTCGGGATACCAACGTATGTTGCAGCAGAGGGATTTCAGAATGTGACAGGTGCCTCAAACCTACTGGACGAGGTGCTCTCATGTCAGAAACCGAAGCTTGTGGTGTTCGATGTAAATATGCTGTGGACAGGCAAGACGACATTGAAAAAGGTGGAGAACAATCTGAAGAATCTGGCATATAAGTATCTGCCTCTTGCACAGTATCACAACAGATGGAAGTCCATGGATGTGAAGGACATGTTCGGAAGCAAGGATTATACATACAGATCGGCATCAAGAGGCCAGTATCTGAGCATGGATGTTAAGCCGTTTTCAGGCCAGAGCAAGATGGTGGAAACCAAGGCTGTTGAGGACATACCGGAGGTATCAAAGATACTGCTCGATAAGCTTATAGACAAGTGTGAGAAGAATGGAATCAAGATCATATTCATGGAGACTCCGACGGCGAAGTCATGGAATTATGCAAGACACAATGCAATGGTTAAGTATGCTAAGGCCAAGAATATTGATTTTGTCGATATGAATACGCTCAAGGGTGATTATGCTATTGACTGGAGCACCGACACGAGGGATGGCGGAAGACATCTCAACTGCAAGGGCGCAGAGAAGGTAAGCGCCTATCTTGGAAAATATATTTCAGAGAATTATTCTTTTAAGGATAAGAGACATTCAGAAAAGTATGCGGACTGGAATAATGACTATCTGGATTATGTGAAGTATATGTCCGGAGAGACTGTGTCGCTGGAGGCACAGCAATCCGAGGGGACGGTATCCAACAACTAGATATAAAACACATAAGTGGACGGAGGATAGAATCCCCCGTCCACTTTATTTACTTTACTGTAGCTTTGCATCTGGCAGATATCTTGCCGCGCTTAAGGTTGATCTTCGTTGGAACCTTAGTAATCTTTCTGGTTTTGACAACAGGCTTTTTGACAGTTATCGTGACTGTTTTCTTTATGCCGCTCTTTATAGTGATGGTAATGGTGGTTTTGCCTGTTACCTTGCCGGCGGTCAGAACGCAGGTTCCATTGGGTTTTCCAGTAACTTTCACGATCCTGCTGTTGCCAGATGTCCATGCCCTGACACTGTCCCCTCTCTGAAAACCTGTAACCTTCAGTCTGCTTGAGCTCTGGCCTGTGTTCAATGTGATGGCTGTCACATTGACACGCATTGTCGCGGTGACCTTTTTCCCATATTTGCGGGTTTCTGTTAATCCACATATATCACAGCTTCTGTTCTGGAGTAATTACAATTCACACAATAGATGTATCTGGTTCCCTTGTGTGAATTGGCTTCATACTTGGTATATTCCTCCAGCTTGTGACCGGTGGCAGGAAGAGTATCCTTTTTCGTTGCAATGCAGCCCTTATTCATGCAGTCGTAGGACTTGTAGCCATCTTCGGTACATGTAGCCTGTCTTATATATTCATATCCCCAGTTATGTCCTTTTGCAGGCAGGACTTTATCACTGCCTTCTTTTATGATCTCACAATCATAGCATTGTTCATGGCTCTGTCCGTCCTCTGTACATGTAGGGTCCTTATCGACGATGACGCGCCAGTCTTGATCACCATTCATGCAGGTTGTGTATAGGATAGTAGTTTCACCCAGATCCATGGATAAGGCGTTCTTTTTTGCGTAGTCGTATGCATAACTGCCAGGTTCAACGATCAGCGACAGGTATCCACCATATGCCGGGGTTACGCTCCTGTAAAATGCCCGCTTCCCGATCTCCTTTACAGTAGATGGGATCTTCAGACTTACATTCCTCAAAGCGTCGTTGAATGCGTAGTCTCCAATATATTGCAGACTGTCTGGTAGTGTAATATCCGAAATGAAGCTGCATGCTTCAAAACATGTATTGCCGAACCTGTAAACTTGTTATTGCATGCGCCCTCAGCAATCCGTGTCACAGGTACTCCCCAGAAAGACTCAGGAAATGTAAAGTCCTTCAGATTAGAATTGAGCAGATAAACCTCCAGAGAAGTGTCCCCAGACTCGTTTATGATTGGGTTGTATGCATACACCTGATTACGCGATACGTAATCGGATTCCTGGTAGAAGGTCAATTTGTTTATAAAAAACATGCAAAAGGATACAAAAAGGATATAAAAAGGATATAAGTTTGAAGTATACTGTGTTCAGAATCTTAGATATCGACGATTTACATAGAGTGGCACGGCGCCGTGAGGTATATAGAATCAAAGCTGCCACGGGGAGGAAATATGAAGCATAGCATATTGCTAGTTGAGGATGAGCAGAAGATAGCAGAGGGGATAATGGACTATATGAACGGCGGGGAAGCAGAATATGAGACCTGTTTTACCTGGGCTGATGATGGAGACAAGGCACTGGAGCTTGTGTATGAGAACGAATACGATCTGGTGCTGCTGGACATCATGCTTCCGGGGGCAGATGGATTTGAGATATGCAAGGCCATCAGGGCAAAGAGTTATGTGCCTGTCATTTTCCTGACTGCAAGGGGCAGGGAGGAGGACAGGCTGTACGGCTATGACATAGGCTGTGATGATTATGTGGTGAAGCCGTTTTCCATGGCGGAGCTTTCTGCAAAGATCATGTCATTCCTCAGAAGAAGCAAGGGGCTGTGGGAGAAGAAGAGCAGCATAGAGGCGTATGACATCGTGATCTATCCGGACAAGCTTCAGGTATTTGTTGCCGGGAACGAGGTAAGGCTTGCACCGAAGGAATATGCCATGCTGAAGTACTTTATGGAACACAGAGGAATGCTTATCACAAGGGACGACCTTCTGGTCAGGCTGTGGGGCTATGATTATGAGGGTAGCGACAGAGTAGTGGACAATCATATCAAGAAACTGCGCCAGGCACTTGGAGAGCCGGGTAAAAAGATCAAGACAGTATTTGCAAAGGGATACAGGATGGATTAAGACTGTGCAAAGTGTATGAAGGTCTAACGGATGTGCCAGTACACAGACCCCATGACTCGGAGGTTATTAAAAGGGAAAGGATGTTTTATAATATGAATAAAAATATGTTATATGGGAAAAAACAAAGATTCGGTTCATTTTTTCTGAGAATATTTGTGCCGTTTATATTGGTGGCAGCATTGCTGGGAGGGATCGTGACCTATCTGTTGGTATCTATATATAATACTAGTGTAGACAACGGTGTAGCGAGTGCTGAGGAACGAATCAGGTCAAATGTAAATGAAGCAGTTACAGAATATCAAGATGCACTGGCAGGAGCCTATGTGGATGGGATCAATTATGATTTTGAGACTGCGGATAACAAATTCACCAGTGATGTTGAATATACGTGCGAAATGCTAAGTGCGATTGCAGTGGATGGCGGTGCTGCTGCAAGTCTGTACTATAAGGACTCAGATGGCACTTTGACATTGGTTGCCGGGCATGACTACCGTATGTTTTTTGTTGTCACAGATGATAACAATAAAAAGTTTAAATTGTCATGTACATATGAGGATTATCAGAAGATGATGGCGGAGGCTCCAAGATACGGAAGTGCCGATGGTTTGCCTGCTTTATCTAGGATAGAAGAGATATATGTAAAGGGAACCAGTTTCTGGATAAGTAAATACAGTTACTATGACTACGGTGATGACGTTAAGGTCATAGGAACTCATGAGGCCCCAATGGACTATGGCGAATCTGATGAGAAGAGTGTCACAGTAACAGAGATCCCCGATGGTTATGTGAAGCTTGACACAAGCAAAGGATACCATTTTTATAATAGCAGTCTTATCGGTTCGGGAGCAGCTTCCCGTAATATGGATTATGAAGGAAATATAGAGACTCTTGTGGCAGATCTGGGGGACTCCGGTGTTGGAAGTTCATCAAGAGTCAGTAGGAATTGTGATCAGGGAAAGCACAACACCGATGTGGTACCGATTGGAAATAGTTATTATCTGGTGATGGATTATCACACCGACCTCGTAAAGTCTTCATTTGGAAAAGCAATAATTGCCACGTGGATAGGAATAGCACTGCTGAGCACGCTTGTCTCTCTTGCAATAGCCTATGTATTGTACAGATCATACAAATCTGTCTATGACATGGAGCAGTACAGGCGTACCACATCAAATGCTATGGCGCACGATCTGAAGAGTCCACTGGCGGTCATCTCACTTTACGCTGAAAATCTCAAGGCTGGCACAAATCCTGAGAAGAACCAGTATTATATGGACGGCATACTGGATGAGGTCAGACAGATGAATACGCAGGTTGCGACTATACTGGATATGGCTAAGGCAGAGGACGTGGATACAAAGCTCAAAAAGACAGAAGTGGATCTGACAGGCATAGTTGACACTGTGGCACAGATATATAATGAGAAAATATCGGAGAAAAACGTGCAGATCAATATATCGGGGGCATGCACGGTCTCTGCGGATGAAGCTCTGATGTATCAGGCTGTTGTCAACATCATGGATAACGCTGTCAAGTATGTGACTGGCGGCGGACATATCGCGGTGGAGCTGTCTGACAAAGAGGTGTCATTTGTCAATTCCTGCGAACCGCTTGATAAGGACACACTGACAAATGTGTGGAAGCCATTTGTCAAGGGTGATAACAGTCGTCATGGACATAAGGGCACCGGACTTGGACTTTCGATCGTCAAGACCATCATGGACAGACATGGATTTGACTGTGAGATGAAGAATGTCGATGACGGGGTTGAAGTGAGATTGATATTCAGGAAATAAGGAGGAAGACATATGCATTTATCGGTATCACAGAAAAAGTCAAATGAAGAAATAGGTGATGAGTATCGCAGAGCAGCTCACGGCGAAAATCCGGGATACAGAGAATTTGATCTCTGAGTCCGAGAAAAAGATAGCTGCGAAAGAGATACCAATGTATGTTCACTGCCGTCAGGAGGAGAAAGGAACATCCCAGGATACCAGCAATTATGTTTATAGGATAAAGCAGGAGAAGAGACATCTGGCAGACTATAAGGCAGAGCTTGAGAAGGTTAAGCGGGAATTAGACGAAATTGTCGACTGACAATAATTGGGCTGACTGCTCTAAACAGGGAGCATCCCAAAGTTTGTGTAAACCTCCAAACTGATGTAAGATAAAATTACTCAGTTTGGAGGTTATTTTTATGGCAAGAAGAAAAGACAGCCCACAAAAAGCAGCAATGAGAGAAATGATGCGTGATTATCTGAAGAATAATGATATCAGCATCAAAGACGGCACCGATGTAAACAGTATCATGCGTGACATGATGTCTGTCATTTTGGAAGGTGCTTTGGATGAAGAACTGGATGAAGAATTAGGATATTCCAAGTACGACTATCGAAACAAAGAAACAGACAATAGTAGAAATGGACATTCCAGCAAAACCATGCACACCAGTTATGGAGATATGGATGTGGCAATCCCAAGGGATCGTAATGGTGATTATGAACCACAGCTGATTAAAAAATATCAGAATACCGTAACTCAGGACATGGAAGAAAAAATACTTTCCATGTATGCCAAGGGAATGACAACTGGAGACATTGAATCCCACATGCGTGAATTATACGATATTGATATTTCTGACAGCACAATCAGCCGGATCACAGACAAAATCCTGCCGATTGTAAAAGAATGGCAGGAACGCCCTTTGGAAGAAGTGTATGCTGTAGTATTTATGGATGCAATCCACTATCACGTCCGCAGTGAAGGACGTATTGTAAAACGTGCGGTTTACATTGCCCTTGGTATCGATATGAATGGGAAAAAAGATGTTCTTGGAATGTATGTTGGAGAAAACGAAAGTGCGAAGTTCTGGCTTTCTATCATGAATGGATTAAAAAACAGAGGCGTTGAGGATATCCTGATTGCATGCGTTGATGGTTTAAATGGATTTCCACAGGCAATCGAGGCTGTTTATCCAAAAACAGAGATTCAGCAGTGTATCATCCATCAGATCCGTAATTCAACGAAGTTTGTTTCTTACAAAGATATCAAAAAACTGATGGCTGATCTGAAGCTTGTATATGCGGCTCCAACGGAAGAAACCGCTTTAAATGAACTGGAACTGTTCAAGGATAAATGGGATTCCAAGTACCCGAAAATCTATAAATCCTGGCATGATAACTGGGCAACACTGTCCACTTATTTCAAATATCCAGAGGCAGTAAGACGGCTGATTTATACCACAAATGCCATTGAAGGATTCAACCGCCAGCTCCGGAAAGTGACCAAAAGCAAAACGGTTTTTCCGTCGGATGACAGCCTTTTGAAAATGCTGTATCTGGCAACCATGGATATCACGAAAAAATGGACCGGACACAGGCAGGACTGGGGACAGATCCATTCCCAGCTTGAAATTTATTTTGAAGAACGTCTGGCGGGACGGAACCTGTAAAGCAGTCAATTTTAGGCAGGTTTTATTGACATGCCTAAAAACTACTGTATAATGCAGATATGGGCAGAATCCGGAAAATCGGCTCTGCCCATTTGTAACTATTCACAAATCTTATATCAGTTTTTAACGTTTACACAAAACTTGAAACGGTCTCTCTAAACAGAGTAGTCAGCCCTTGCTTTGTATATAACAATGTTGTTTCAGGCATTCTTGCTTTTGTAATCCTCGCCCCAATTTCTCATTGCGTCAAGCACAGGCTGGAGACTCTGACCGAGTTCAGTCAGTGAGTATTCCATTCTGGGAGGAACCTCCGCATACACCTTTCTGTGAACGAGTCCGTTTTCCACCATGTCACGGATCTGTGCGGTGAGAACCTTCTGTGAAACAGTTCCGATGGATTTTTTCAGTTCTCCAAATCTCTTTGTGCCGGTTATCAGATCTCTCAGGACCAGAACCTTCCATTTGTCGCCGATAAGACTTAATGTCGTCTCAACCGGGCATGCCGGCAATTTTTATAATATGAATGCGCATATTGGGGTGACAGTTGACATAAGATTATACATTTACAGTGTGACATAATTATGCTACAATAATGACACAAGAAAGAGAGGTGTTGATCATGCCAACTATTATGCCAATTAGAGATTTGAGAAATACAAGTGAGATTTCAGAATTAGCTCATAAGAAACAGGAGCCTATTTTTATTACAAAAAATGGATATAGTGATTTAGTTGTAATGAGTGCAGAGCTGTACGAAAAATTTGCACAGATCAACAGGATCGATCAGGCAATCTATGAAGCTGAAAAAGAAGTAGAGAATGGGGCTGAACTGATATCGGTAGACAGTGCTATAGAAAGGCTGAACAAAAAATACTATGGATAAATATAGCGTAATCTTATATCCCAGAGCCTTTCGTGATATCGATGACATATATGCGTATATAGCGCTTGAGAAGATGTCCCCGGAGAATGCAAAGGGACAAACGGATAGGATATGGGATGCGATAAAATCACTTGAACAATTGCCTGAATCACATCAGGACCGCTTGGTTGGGCGATTTGCTGGAAAAGGATATAAGCAACTGATAGTAGATAACTACATCGTAATATTCAAGATTGATAAGGAGCAAAATAGAGTATATATAGTAACCGTTCAGTACCAGGGAAGAAATATCTGAGTAATATAACGGTTTATTAGATGACCATACTTCATATGAGGTATGGTTATTTTAGTGAAAAGACTTTCAAGGGATACGAGATAACCGACAAATGTATCCAGTGCGGGAAATGTGAGCGGATCTGCCCGCAGAAGCGCATTAAGGATTTTGTGATAAATCAGACCCACTGTCTGCACTAACGAAGGTGTTAGTCATGAACAAAGGTGATGTTGAACAGTATGACACGCCGACGGAGATACTGAAAAATCCGGCGACAGACTTTGTGGCATAGCTTGTCTACAGGCAGAGGCACCAGTGCAATCTGAAAGATGGACAGATCGGGGATTGCCAGTACAGCCTTGTGGCAGGTCTTGATTAGTGCCCCAGGGTAAATAGTGATAGTTGATTGGAGAATTAGATGAACCAGAGTGAGAGAAGAATATATTTGATAAAACGGTTGCTGGAAGAACGCAGCGATTGTTCAGGCATGCAGATCCCATCTGGCAGTGAGGCTCAGCGGAGACTTCTCCGTTTTCTTATGAATGTCAGGATGCCGGGAGCTATTGATGCGGATTTTCTGAAGATACAGGACGAATATCTGGCGCAGGTGAATTTCGAGAAAGGAATAGTGGACTTGGAAGATATCGCGGAGATCCAGAGAGACACATATGTGTGGCGAGGAGATATAACAAGGCTTGCAGTCTCGGCCATAGTAAATGCAGCAAATAGTGGCATGACCGGATGTTATATTCCTTGTCACGCCTGTATTGACAACTGTATCCATACATTTGCGGGGGTGCAGCTAATTCTGCACCTAGGGCGATTATTTTCATATACAGTGCGCGCATGCCTGCCATGACAAGACATACGATGCCACTGATATGTTTCTGCAAATGGATCAGGTAAGAAGAGATTGCAAGATCCCAACATTTATGGTTCCACGCTGTCCTGTCTGCGGAGGTCCGATGGACATGAACCTCCGCAAGGATGATTATTTTGTTCAGGACAGTGCCTGGTATGAGGCAGAGCGACGCTTCGGTGATTTTGTCTCCAGATCCCTGGACAGGAAGCTTGTGCTCCTTGAGCTGGGGGTTGGATTCAACACGCCAACCATAATCCGATTTCCTTTTGAGAAGCTGATACGAGAACACGATAACATAACCCTTATCAGGTTAAATCTCGATCAGGCTGTGATTCCAGAAAGTCTTGGGAACAGAGCTATAGGGATAAATGCGGATATGGCGGAGAGTATAAGTGATATACTCAACGTTTCAGTATCGCATCCATATCCTGTTCAGGAGCAGTGATCGGGTTTAGCTTATAATTCTCCACTAGATATTTCACCACGGTCTCGGACATGAATGCCGGAAGTGTCGGTCCGATATACATGTTGCGCACGCCCAGCGACAGCAGGGTGAGAAGAATGCAGACGGCTTTCTGTTCGTACCATGACAGTACAAGGGTGAGTGGGAGATCGTTTATGCTGCAATTAAATGCATCGGCCAGAGCCAGGGCGACTTTGATTGCACTGTAGGAGTCATTGCACTGACCCATGTCGAGTATTCTTGGTATACCATCGATGTCACCGAGATCGAGATCATTGAAACGGTATTTGCCGCAGGCGAGGGTGAGGACAAGAGTGTCCATCGGAGTCTGTTTTACGAATTCGGTGTAATAGTTGCGTCCCGGATGCGCGCCGTCACAGCCACCAACGAGGAAAATGTGCTTGATATGTCCGGCTTTTATGGCGTCTATGATCTTGCCAGCCTGTGACAGAACCGCGCTGTGGCCAAAGCCGGTTGTCAGCATGTGACCACCGTTTATGCCACTCATGCTCCTGTCGTGTTCGTAGCCGCCAAGTTTCTGTGCGTGCTTGATCAGAGGAGTGAAATCCTTTTTGCCGGCTCTTGTGCCGGAGATGTGTACCATACCATCATAGCCAACAACCGATGTGGTGTAGATTCTGTCTTTGTAGCTCGGCCTTGGCGGCATGAGACAGTTTGTTGTAAAAAGCACCGGTGCGGGAATATTTTCAAATTCCGTCTGCTGGCTCTGCCATGCCGTTCCGAAGTTGCCCGCCAGATTGTGGTATTTGTTAAGCTCCGGATAGCCGTGCGCAGGCAGCATCTCGCAGTGGGTATATACATTTACTCCCGTCTTTTCAGTCTGCTCAAGGAGCTGTGACAGGTCGTTCAGGTCGTGACCGGAGACCACGATAAATGGCCCTTTTTTGATGTCAACATTTACTCTCGTAGGCACAGGATTGCCAAATGATTCAGTGTTGGCTTTGTCCAGCAGCTCCATGCATTTGAAATTGACCTGGCCAAATTCCATGATGAGTTCTATCCATTCGGTGACGCTGTGCTCCCTGTTAACCTCGCATAGTCCCTTGTAGAACCACTTCAGAACCTCATTATCTGTGTAGCCGAGATTCATGGCGTGATGGGCGTATGCCGCCATCCCCTTGAGTCCAAACAGCAGGGTGGAACGCAAGGACACTATATCCGTGTCACCATCCCATAGGTTGATCACCTGTATCTTTTCAGCCTCAGGTCTGCTGATCTTGTTCTGCTCGTTTTTAACCCTTCCCATAAATTCTTTTATTGCATTGTTGTCAAAGTTTACATTTGTCAGGGTTGTGAAAAGACCGTCTATGATAAGTCTGTCGGCGACCGCGCTGTGTTTATTCTCATTTTTTGAGAGTTCTGCAAGTTTTATAAGCTCACACACAAGCTCGTCCTGTAGATTAGATGTGGATGGCTGCTTGCCGCACACTCCGGTATTGATACATGCGGATCCCCCCGCTGTCTGCTGACACTGAAAACAAAACATATTTGACATGTACTGTATACCTCCTGAAATTATGAATCTATCTGAAAAAACTGGTGACTGCCTGGCAGTCTGTGGATTTTCTCCTAAATAGAGTATGGACAGTGAACAGGAGTTTTATACTCAAATTTGCTAATGTATATCTGTGAAATAACATTCAGGCAGATAAAAAACTTTCGTTGCTCAGATAGAGTCGTCCTGAGAAAAAATGGAGATGGAGGTGGGGACGGAGGTACCTGACCCCTCCGTCCCCACCTTCATTTTTGGGATGCGGAGTCGCCGGTTATATTGAGCAGATAAGTGCCGTCTTGCACGCATTTGACTGAAATTTTACACGGCGCTGATAGTGGACAGACGTGAAAATGTTTTATAGTAAATCAAATAACAGTTGATCTGGACGGGGATAAAGGAGAAATCACGGATGAAAAAGGAACACGGGGATAGACTGGCTCGCGCACTTGAATTTGCAAATGAATCAGCCAAGTATCATGTCAGGAACTATGCGGATGGGACGCTTATGCCCGGAGATGCATATGCCGATCTGCCGATAGATGAGAGAGACCGAATGTATCTTGGACCGGATGCCGGAGCGCCCAACATGTATTCCAGAATATACCGCAGCCAAAGAGAGAAAGAGATGCGGGAGCAGGGCATGACAAATGAGCAGATAAAGCTGAGATGGGAAGCACTTGATGCCATGTGGCGCCAGGAGATAGAGGAGAGGCTCTACGGGGAAGCCAGACAGAATGATCGGTCAGAGGATGTTATATCAAGATACGAGAATGGAGGCTTGCCCGGTGATTTTCAGAGAAGGAGCGATCAGGCGGATGCGAAGAGAAGGGCAAAATGGCTCGGGATACGAATAGTGCTCATAACCGTAGTAGTGGTGATCATGGCGTTCACGATACTTAATGAGGCCGGGCTGATAAACGGCATGAGTATAACAGAGCGGATATTTGACAGGGTAGAGCAGATATTTGGCGATATGGACAACATATCATCAGGCGGTGCGGGAGCTGGTGGCGGAACAGATTCAGAAAATCCCGGCGGACTGGTGATCGTATACGGAGTAGTTATCTTCCTTATATTCAGATGGGTGAGTAAGAGCAAAAAGAAAAAAGAGAATATTTCAGATTCCAGTGTGATTTACACGGAGCTGATCCCACAGATTATCAGGAGACGTTATGGAGAGGGTAGCGTATACAGACATCAGGGCGGACTTCCTGATGAACAGATGAGAAGACTGAACTGCTTTGCTGGCAGACCATTTACACTGGATGGCAAGCCTTTGCTGGTTAACGGCCGCGACATGGTGGAGGGAACATACAAGGGTGTTCATTTCAGGTGCAGTTATGAATACATGGAGTACGAGTATTATCACGAGTACAGTGATGGTGATAAAGAGAAAAAAATAGACAAATTATTTGGGGGGCTGGTTGTTGAGATACCATATAGAAAGGTTTCATCGGCTTTGCTGGGAGTCATGGGAAACTCTGAACTGGCGATGAAGAATATATTGAAGTGTGGTTCGGAGAGTGGCGCAGTGGGAAGAATAGAAAAGACAGAAAACGAGAACTTTAATCTGCTGTTCACTATAAACTGCAATGATGAGGAGAATATATTTTATATGCTTACCCCGTATGTTATGGAGAGGCTGGCGGCACTTTATCCAAAGGAGAAGGCGGCTCTCCATGTGACATTCGATGGGGACAGATTGTATATGTGTATAAGCAAGAGTGATAAATACATGGTATTTGACGAAGAGAAAAATATAAAGAGTATGAATGATGTGGAAGCTTATCTGGACAAATACCTGCGCATGCTGCAGGAGACGCTGGATGCGGCTCTGTTACTATAGAAGAGAAATTGTGAAAATGAGCAAAAGTACACGGAGGAAAATGTATGTTTACAATATTATTTAGCAAAGGTGTGTTAGTATTTGGTGTGTTGGTGGTAATAGTTTTGATATTTTTAGCGTATGTGATAAAGACTGCAAATGCTCTGAAAGCAGCGGAAAATAAGGTAAGAGAGCTGGATTCGGATGTTGATGTTGCTCTTGCAAAGAGATATGATCTGCTCACAAAACAGTATGCGATTGTAAAGTCATATATGTCGTATGAGAGCGAGAATCTGATAACATCGATAAAGCTCAGGAAAGGAATGACACCTGATGAAAAGACAGGAGTGGAGAAGCTTATGAAAAACGCTTCGGATCAGATAAATGCAGTAGTGGAGGCGTATCCGGAATTGACGGCGGGCAAGAATATAGAGGTCCTTCAGAACAGCTGCACAAATGCGGAAGAGCACATCCAGGCGGCAAGAAGACTGTACAATGCAGGTGTGACAAATTATAACAATCTGTGCAGTCAGTTCCCTTCATCGGTGGTTGCAGACATAACGGGTCACAATATTGTGGAGTATTTCAAGACTGATTCGGATAAGAGATCAGATGTGATATTCTGACAGGAAATCAAGATATTTTTGCGCATAAAAAATCGGTGCGACGGGATTCGAACCCACGACCTCTTCGTCCCGAACGAAGCGCTCTACCAAGCTGAGCCACGCACCGATAGTGTTATATCAACACTGCCATAATAGTATAAGAACATTCTGAAAAAAATGCAAGGAGTTTTCTAAATAAATTGCCAAGAAATTTTAACACTAGAAATTTTTACTCCCAGAAATTTTCAAACACAGAAATCTTCGCGGCAATCTATATTCAGAATATTCGAAAAGCTCTTTTCGAAAAGCTCTTTTATGAAACAGAAAATCTATCAGTAGCAGATAATTATCCATTTGGGGTGGTCATAGATCTATTTTGGGAGGTGGTCATAGATCTGTTTTTTGGGTGCACATAGATACAATTTATATAATATTTAGATTTGTTACAATGGGAATTTATATGTGTATGGCAGAGTAGTAATCAGAAAGTAGTTGATATGAGGATAAAGTGCAGGTGGTGATGTACAGAATGAATGCCGCCTGAAATAGAAGGAGACGATAGATCATGAAGATACTTATTACTACGGACTGGTATGAACCTGTTATAAATGGAGTTGTGACATCAGTTGTCAATCTGTCAAATGAACTCAAGAAAAGAGGGCATGAGGTGAAAATACTCACACTGTCCAGAAGTCATCATACATACGCAGAAGGGGATGTGATATATGCTGCATCGATAGGTGCCGGAAAGATATATCCGGAGGCAAGACTTAAGATGCCTGTCATTAAGGCGGTAATAGACAAACTCATAGAATGGAAACCGGATGTCATACATTCCCAGTGTGAGTTTTCAACCTTCTTCATGGCGAAGAAGATAGCAGATGAGACAAATGCGCCGATAGTACACACATATCACACGGTGTACGAGGATTACACTCATTACTTTTCGCCAAATGCAGCGTGGGGACGTAAAGTTGTGCAGAAACTTACCAGGATGTTATCATCGAGGGTGGAAGCCATGATAGCACCGAGCAGGAAGATAGAGGATGTGCTTGAAAAGTATGATGTGTTATGTCCTGTTGAGGTGATTCCATCTGGGATCGACACGGATAAATTCGGCAAATATATAGAGACGGACGGCAGGTATAGGATCAGGCAGCAGTATGGACTCAGCAAAGAACAGACGGTACTTCTCTATGTTGGGAGACTGGCGAAAGAGAAGAATACCCTTGAGATACTCAGATGTCAGAAGAGAGTGAGCAGATATGGTACAATCCTCATGATAGTTGGAGACGGACCATACAGGGCAGAGATAGAGGAACAGGTAAGAGAGCTTGAAATCTCAGAGAGTGTGATATTTACAGGGATGATTGAGCCAGACAAGGTGGCTGAGTATTATCAGGCAGGTGATTTCTTCGTGAGTGCATCCACAAGCGAGACACAGGGGCTTACATATGTGGAGGCTTTGGCAGCCGGGATCCCCCTTCTGTGCAGAGAGGATACGTGTCTTATCGATGTGGTGGATAACGGAAAGAATGGATGGGAATTCACGGATGAGGAAACATTTGAGAACGCATTGGTAAAGTGGCTTGATATGAGTGCGGCTTCAAGGCAGCAGCTCAGACGAAATGCGGTGCAGTCGGCAGATAAATTCTCCACAGCGATATTTGCAGACAGAGTTGAGAAGCTTTATATGAATGTGTGCGAGCTGCAAGCACTGGTGCTGAGGGTTTGTTAGAAATTTAATTTGTATGAATTCTCTAGTGGCTGTTGGGATAACCAGGGAAAAGATACAAAATTATCTCCAAATAGATGAAAAATCTCTAAAAAAGAAAAAATTTTAAAAAATTATCCGTAGGACACAGAATAATGTGTTTTATGGATAATTTTTTATCTTTTAAGTGAAAACATTGTATATGAGATAAAATGTAGGTAATAAGCAAAGATGACGAGATGACCGGGTGCATGAGTTACTATCGAGATGACAAAAAACTAAAAAAATATACTTTATTTAAAAATACAGTTGACAATACTATGATACTAGTGTACTATTCAACTAGTACAGCGGTACAGAAGAGCTAGACAGCATACAAGGAGGAGGTGTGTGATGGAATTTAAGACGAATATCCCCATATATCTTCAGGTCATAGAGGATATAAAGCAGAAGATCATAGCGGGCACACTGCCTTTGGGATCTAAGCTTCCGTCATCAAGAGAACTTGCCATAGAATACCAGATAAATCCGAATACTGCAGCGAGGATTTACAGCGAGATGGAGTCTATGGGGTTGTCCTATACCAGACGCGGAATAGGAACATTTGTGACGGAGGATGACAAGGTCATAGACGACCTGAAAAAGGAGAGAATAGAGGAAATCATACAGAGCTTTGATGAACAGCTCACCGGTATGGGGTTTTCACAGGCTGAGATCCTTGAACTGCTAAAAGAACACTTTGGGAAGTAAGAAGTAATAAAAAAGAAGGGAAATGATACAATGTTAAAATGCGAACATCTGGTTAAGAAGTATATCACGACCACAGCCATATCCGATCTGTCACTGGAGATTGAGCCGGGACACATATATGCGCTGCTCGGTCCGAATGGAAGTGGAAAGTCAACACTTATGAAGATCATAGCTGGTCTGGTCAAGCCGGATTCAGGAACTATTACAATAGATGGAGTGCCTATGACATACAGGTCAAAGAAAGACATAGCGTATATGCCGACGGAGGCTTTCTTCTTCGGATATATGAACTGTAAAGACATAGGAAAGTATTACAAAGATTTCTTTGATGACTTTGACTATGACAAATACATGGGACTGCTTGCTGAGATGGAGCTGAATCCCGATCAGAAGGCGAAGAGCATGTCTTCAGGAATGCTTGCAAAGCTCAAGATAGCGGTTACTCTGTCCAGAGACAGCAGGATCGTTATGCTTGATGAGCCACTGAACGGAATAGACATCATAGCGAGGGAGAAGATCATCAGCACGATTGTCCGGAATATATCGGATGACACAGCCGTGCTCATGTCAAGCCACCTTGTGGATGAGCTTGAGAGGATCGTGGATCACGCATTCTTTATCAAGAATGGCACCTGTGTGCTTCAGGGAGATGCAGAGGAACTGCGAGTGAGCAGGGGCAAGTCGATAGTTGATATGTATAAGGAAATATATGCATAGTTAGATGAAGGAGAGATAGATATTATGTTAAAGATGATGAAATATGAATACAGACGTGGAATATTTCCACTTCTGGTGGTTATAACGGCTCTTGCGGCAGCAGAATTGCTGTTCGTGATTGGAATATTTGCAGAAAAGGATTTGTTAGCTGGACTTGGTATCACCTTCCTTGTGATGGGAGGCTGGGCTTCGTTTATGTTCGTCTTGATATATGGTGTGATAATATACAGTCAGGATCTGAAGAACAAGACTGGGTATATGGTGTTTATGACGCCGATTTCAAATTACAAGATTATCGGTGCAAAGCTGCTTTCAATCCTGCTCACCGGTGCGACACTTGTGGCCTTTCTTGGACTGCTTATAGTTGTTGATTATAACCTGCTTAAGTCACATAACGGCGGTGTAGCTGGCGTTGAGCTTGTGCTGGATGATATTCTGGGAACAAGAGGATTGTCAATAGGAAGTGTCATTGCAAATGTTGCAGGGTTCATAGTAGTAGCACTTATTCAATTCTATACAATGATCACCATAGCGTACCTTGCCGTGTCACTGTCTTCCACAGTGCTCCAGAATAAGAAGATAAAGGGCGTTGTCAGCTTTATACTTTTTGTGGCTCTTTATGTGCTGGTGAGCTACATAGCATACAAGCTTCCGCACCTTGGGAAGAACGTGCAGGTGGAGACTATGCTTGACGCGATGTATAAGAATATACCGCAGCTTATTCTCTATGTTGTATGCATGATCGGCAGTTATATAGGAAGTGCGACACTGCTTACTAAGAAGATAAGCTTATAGGCGATATGCTGTAATATGAATGCGCGCGTGAAACGACAGGAGATATGAGGATGAGGAATGGTGATGTGATGAAATATTTTAGATACCTGGTTACAGGAGTCTGCACAGGAGTCATAGTAGTGCTCCTTGTACCTGTGGCTGTGTGTGGGATCTGTGCATATGGTGTGTGGCGGCTGCTCAATATGGTAACAGGCGGAAATAAAGAGCCGCGCAGGACGATGATAAAGCAGAATTTATAAATGTATATTTTTAATCAACAAGATAACCCGGAGTGAGAAAATGTCTCACTCCGGGTTATTGACGTTCGGGGAGGAATCCTGTAGTATTTTCACTAGAGTTAGACGAGACTGACCAAACATAAAAATGCTTTAAATCATTATTTAAAATGTGGGTTTGTATAGCATTTCCTTGTTATTCTCAAACACCTATTTGTCACAAGGAGGTTTTGTATGAGTGAAAATACATGGGAGATCATGAAGGGCATGGAGCTCGGTGATGTGGAACTTCAGATGGCACTTCAGTGCGCACCAGTGATAACGGGCGTCAAGGTGTCAAATCTTCTGAACATAGAACTCAGCGGATATCGTCAGATGGTGGAGATACTGAAGGACAGTGATATATGTATGTACACACTGGGAGCAACCTGTGGCAGGGTAAATGTATTTATCTACAATGCGGCAAAGCTCAGGGTATTTGTCCAGAGGGATGATGTGCAAAGACTTATGTCTGAGCTGGGATATGAGGACATGGAGCTTTCTGAGATTCTCGCTGAGTTTCGCGGAAAATATCAGCAGTACTTAAAGAGCAGAGGAAGATTCACCTCAAAACAACCGGCACAGGAAGATCAGGCTTGTGGCGATGGAGCTCTTGGCAAGGAGTGGTTCCCACACGAGATGGGCTTGCTGCTGGGATATCCGCCAGAGGATGTGGAGGGATTTATTTTGCAGAACGGAAGAAATGCACTTTGCTCCGGTTATTGGAAGGTATATGAGGATGCTGAATCAAAGCGGAGAACATTTCATATATTTGAATGTGCGGAAGAGAGACTTATCCAATTTCTTTCAAATGGACTGCATATGAGAGATATCATGTGGATGTACACGGCGAGCAGAAACGCGGCGTAGAAGTATATGGAAAGATGCAGTTAAACACAGTTTACAGGGATGTATAGGGTAAATCTCTATAACATATAATTTCATAAGGAGGATTATTATGAGCAAAATTAATATCGTATTCTGGACACAGGGCGGAAATACACAGATGATGGCAGAGGCTATCGCAGACGGCGTGAGAGAGGCCGGAAAGGAAGCAGAGGTAGTATTCGTAAGCAGCATCACTCCGGATGCACTCAAGGATGAGCCGGTGTTTGCACTTGGATGCCCGGCTATGGGAGCTGAGGTTCTTGAGGAGGCTGAGATGGAGCCTTTCGTTGCTGAGGTAGAGGGATTTGCTTCAGGCAAGAAGATTGCGCTCTTCGGTTCATATGGATGGGGAGATGGCGAGTGGATGCGCGACTGGGAGGCGAGAATGCAGTCAGCAGGCGCAGAACTCGTAGGTGGAGCCGGACTTATGTGCCATGAGACACCTGACGCAGAAGGCCTTGAGGAGTGTAAGGAGCTTGGACGTCAGCTGGCAAATGCGTAGGCGACGGACGGCACACAGATAAAGAAATAACCATATATATGCAGTCACGTTTGGCAACTGTCGCTTCAACTTGCTTCTATCTGCACGCATCTCCGACCGCGATAAGGACGTTGCGGATCTCCGATGCGGCAAGAAGCGTTGAAGCTCGGTTGCCGTCACTACCGACTGGCATATATATGGTTATTTTTTATCTACGTGCCTGGTCGTGGGGATATAAAAAGAGCCGCTTGAGAAAATCTGTAATTTGAATGTGATTCTCTCAGGCGGTTCTTTTTTGTGTTGAATTTGTTCTTAGTGTCCTGCGTACTGGGCTTTGTGGCTGCCGTGGCGCTTTATGTGCGCTGTTATGTATGGAGCTATTGTAACATGCTTGTCCATGGCGTTTCCAACTATGGCGATTCCCTTGCCCATGGTGAATGCAGCAAGAACTGTGCCGATTCCCAGACCGTAGATATGACCGAGGATAAAACCTGTCATGGCAGCTGTAGTTGCAAGGCAGATCACATCAAACGAAATCTTAACCTTGGAATATTTTGCCGATATAATCTCAGACAGCTCTCTTGGGAAAAGGTCTGTCGGGATGATCGGAAGTCCACATCTGTTGGACAGTGCGATTCCGATACATATCAAAATGTAACTTATCACAAAGTAAAGGATTCTCCATGGGAGGGCAGTTGGCAAAGCCCCGATCCACATCTCATGGATATCCAGCATCTTGCCAAATACGAAACCAACTATGAAGCTGCACAGATATTGGGGAACGAATTTCTTTCTCATGATCATGAGGGTGAGAATAAGTACGCCCTGAAATATGTATGTCCAGGTTCCGAGAGTCAGTCTTGGAAGAACCAGCGAGAATGCATATGGCACGCTGGATATTGCCGATATTCCTGCTGCAGAATAGAGCATGAGAACCACTCCGAAACTGTTGATGGTGACTGCTGTTATCAGGGCAATCTCGCCCCACATGTTATGCAGATGTGCATTTCCTGATTGAGTATCCATTTTCTGCTTTTCCTCATTTCTTTCTTTATATAATGTGTTTTATAACATAGCCTTTGATTTTCCCGGCATCAGGGGAGTTTTACTTGTCTAAGTCTTCATATATGTATATCCCTGCGGTTTTTGATTGTAGCACCGACAACACCACATAACAAATAAATAGTTTTTATGGTTTAATAGATTTTGTCTATAAAAAATATTCGGATTGTATTAAAATATGAATAGGATTATATATAAATAGTGAAAAGGGGGAGGTATAAGTGAACCTGTCATATATTAGATATTTTGTTGAACTGGCCCATGTTCAGCATTACACAAATGCGGCCAGAAATCTGAATATAACGCAGCCAAGCCTCAGTCACGCAATATCCCAGCTTGAGGAAGAACTTGGGGTAATGCTTTTTGAAAAGAATGGGCGCAATACGGAGCTCACTGCATTTGGCAGAGAATTCCTTGCATGTGCAGAGCGTTCGCTTGGCACGCTTGACGCGGGGGTAGAGTCCATACAAAAAGAGGCTGCCGGGGATGGCGTGATACGGCTTGGCCTCATAAGACCTCTTGGAATGGAATTTGTACCGCGTCTGGCAGCAGAGTACCTGAAGAAAGCTGAAAACAGAAATGTGTCGTTTACATTTCATACAGGGACCACAGGGCAATTGCTTGATGATCTTGCGGCTAGAAAATATGATATGGTTTTCTGTTCGAGACCGCCTGAGACGATGGGATTTTCCGCCATTCCAGTTGGCAGACAGGATCTTGTTGTCATAGCACCGTCAGGACATCCTTTGGCAGACAGAGATTCGGTGACACTCGGTGATACACTTAGATATAAACATGTATATTTTTCGAAGGGATCTGGAATGAGAAGTCTGGTGGATGAGATGTTTGAAGGACTTGGCAAAGCTCCTGAGATAGCATGCGAAACGGAGGAGGATGAGGTCATAGCCGGACTTGTGGCAACAGGGTTTGGAATAGCGGTAGTCCCTTACATGGATATGCTCAAAAGGCTTGATGTGAAGGTTCTTAGTATAAAACATCAGCCGGTTGACAGGCTTTACTATGTTGTTCATGATAGCCGGACATATATGTCCCCTGTGGCGACAAAATTCCATAAATATGTGTTATCTAGTAATTGACAAATCAAGGTATGATATATAGAATGGTTCTCATATAAACTTATAAATTTGAGAAAATGTTGCACAAATCAAATTGTACAATTACTACAATAAATCGCCAGGAAGTTTAAGGGGGCGCATAGTTAGTGGATAGGACTGCTGTATTTAATATAGCATTTGAAATGTGGGGAATATTAATCTGTCTGTTTGCATTTGCGGTTATATTCCTTCAGAAGAATAATAATAGAGATAAAAAGAATGTGAGCCTATGCATGGAGGCTGCATGTATCATCCTGCTGGTTGCAGATATGTTGTCATGGTATTATCAGGGAAGATCAGGGCAGACAGCCTATTACATGCTGAAGATAAGCAATTTTGGCGTGTTCTTTGTCAACTATTTATATATGACTTTGTTTACGTTTTATCTTCTTGTCATTCTCAACAGAGGAGAGATTAAGATGCCAGCGAGAGCAAGGGGCGTGGTAGTTCTGAGTGCTGCTGGGATAGTCCTGCTCATTATATCCCAGTTCAGTGACAAGTTGTTCTATTATATAGATGGCAATAACTTCTATCACAGGAGCAGCGGTTATCTGTTGTCGCAGCTTATAGCAGTAGCAGGACTTGTTCTAAGCTTTTCGATACTTTTGCAGTATAAAAAAAGACTGGAAAAAAGAGTTTTCTGGTCAAGTGTTTTGTATTTTATCCTGCCATGTATATCCACGGTTGTTGTCATATTCTATTATGGGATTTCATTCCAGACAATATCTGTGGTTGCTTCTACACAGATCATGTTTGCAGTTGATATGGTCGAGATGGACAGATCACTTGCGAGATCCAGACAGGAGGTTGAGCGTACAAAGTACGAGGCTGAGCATGATCTCCTGACCGGCATGTACAACAAGACAGCCGGAATGCAGAGGATAAGAGAGTATATAGATAACATGACTGACGAAGACAGTGCTTCTCTTGTATTTGTGGATATAGATGATTTCAAGAGTGTAAATGATACATATGGTCACGCAGTTGGTGATTACTGGATTGAGAAGGTGGCAAAGTTTCTCCGGAGTGACTGCTATGAAGAGGACGTTGCCTGCAGGTATGGTGGAGACGAGTATATTGTGCTTCACAAGGGCTTATCAGATATATCTGTTCTGGAGTCAAAGGTGATAAGATTTGCCAGAAAACTTCAGCGCAAGGCAATGGAGAAAGGGCAGAATGTCCATTGCAGTGCTGGTATATGTCAGATCAATGGTTCAGGGTTCAGCACAGAAGAGTGTATGAATGTCGCGGACACTGCGCTATATGAAGCAAAGAAGAAGGGCAAGAATGCCAGCGTGATCCACAGCATCAGCAGGGATGGTACGGACAGAGTGACCGTACTTGACAAGATAGAGACTGATATAAAAAAGGCTCAATCCAGGGTAGAGGCAAGGATCTCATATATGTATACTGATATTATATATGTTAATTATGAGAACAATAAATACCGTGTTATAAAAGGCGATTCTGAGCTGAACAATGCTGTATCTTGTGCGAATAACTATGATGAAGTAATTGGATTGATAAGTAACCGGTTTGAGTCGGATCGGTCAAGAAAAATAGTCAGAGATTTTCTCAGCCGTGAGCGCATGGAGAGTTACACAGGCGGCAATATGGGATATCAGACAGAGAACATTCGCAGAAGGGTTTTGTCAGTCAGCTGTGCAAACAACCATGGGGGTGCAAGTCTTATACATGCTGTCCCGGTGGACGAGGACGGTGACAGAGGTTACTTTGTGGTCGTGCAGGATCTTGACATATATGCTGGTTGAAGTATATAATTGCACATAATAATCTAAACGAAAACAAGTTGGTGGATTTTTCCGGATCAGGTCATCTTTTCGCCCCACAACCGTAAGGTTGTGGGGCTTTATTTATGCCATCCGGGGACGGAGGTTTTATGAACGAGAATTTTATGAAAGAAAAGCCGGTGTTCCCACTTTTGATGTCCATGGCACTGCCTATGGTTATATCGATGATGGTGAATGCTTTGTACAATATAGTTGACAGTTTTTTTGTGGCGAAGATAAGTGAGGATGCGATGACAGCACTTTCGTATGTATTTCCACTGCAGAATTTTGTAAATGCTGTGGCGATCGGATTTGGTGTTGGAATAAACGCGGTGATAGCCATATATCTTGGAGCCAAGGACAATGAGTGGGCAGATCGTGCAGCTAGTTGGGGGATGTTTCTTGCTGTTATGCAGGGGATAGTGATGACAGTCGTGTGTATTGCCATCATTCCATCGTTTCTCAGAGCCTTCAAGGCAAGTGGAGACGTCCTTGACCTTGGCTGTCGTTATGCAGACATAGTATTTGGATTTTCTATAATTATTTCGGTTGATCTTGCATTTGAGAAGGTGTTCCAGTCGGTTGGACGCATGATAGTTACAATGGTTGGACTGATGGGCGGCTGCATTGTGAATATAGTGCTTGATCCGATGCTGATATTTGGTGTGGGACCATTCCCAGAAATGGGTATAGAAGGCGCTGCACTGGCAACTGGCCTGGGACAGGTGTTTACACTGATCATTTATTTTATTGTGTACTTTGGAAGACCGATAAATGTGAAGTTCGGCATAAAGCATTTGCATGAGGGCGGTCTGATGGTGAAGAAGCTGTATGCCATAGGCATACCTGCTATACTCAATATGGCACTGCCGTCTCTGCTCACAAGCGCACTCAACGCCATACTCAGCATGTATTCGGCAACTTATGTCATGATCCTGGGCGTGTACTACAAGCTTCAGACCTTCCTGTATATGCCGGCAAATGGAATCATTCAGGGAATGCGCCCTATCATAGGATATAACTATGGTGCCGGAGAGCATGCAAGAGTGAAGAAGATATTCACCATAACGCTTGCATTAAATGTTGGAATCATGCTGGCTGGAACAGTTGTGTGCCTGCTCATCCCAGAGAGGCTTATAGGTATGTTCACAGAGAATATGTCTACAATAAATGCAGGTGGAACAGCACTGCGCATCATATGTGCCGGATTTGTAGTGTCGGCTGTGTCGGTAACTGCATCGGGGGCACTTGAGGGATTGGGAAAGGGAACTCCATCCCTGCTCATATCCCTGCTCAGATATGTGGTTGTCATAATCCCGGCTGCATGGATACTATCAAAACTTTGTGGTTTCGGACCTGCTGGTGTGTGGAATGCGTTCTGGGTAGCAGAGCTTATAACGGCGGCGTGTGCGGCGTTTATATACAGAGGGGCTATGAGATAATCCCCAGCTTCTTAAGCGCCGTTATAGTACATACGGAGGTATTCTTGTCGTAGCCAAGCTCCTCAAGTTTTGCTGGGTCGGAGATGTTCTCTTTCTGCGCAGTAAGCATAGCTTCAGTCAGCAGATCTTGACCCTCGGAACGTCCTTCAGCTAGTCCTTCGGAACGTCCTTTAGCCAGTCCCTCGGAACGTCCCTCATCCTTGCTTTCCTTAAGTTCCTTAGCCATAATTCTTTTCATCGCATCGTTCATCATAGAATGTGCCTCCTTCCATGTCTCAATTTTTTCTTCGTTTACATCGGATACAATGGCAAATATTGTCTCTGCAAACATGCTGTGTCTGCTGTCTAACTCGTTGACATTGTTCAAAAAATCATTGTAAGTGTCCTTTGAAATATCAGTAGTGAGCGCGTTCAGCCAGATTATGTCTTTCTCATCTTTGCCAGAGCTTTCAGCATCTGACGATGGCTTGGTAATGACGATCTGTATTGGAAACTGAGCGCCGTCTACATGGTAGATGTTCCTGATATTTTCGCGGATGGTATATCCAAGTTCTTTTAGCTCTTTCATAAGCTCCCTCGGGTATGCGGCGCGCACGATGGATATAGTCATATCATTCTCGCAGACAGGTGCACCGTATGCATCGCAGTTGGCGGGAGAGATCATATATAGCAGTGCATAAGCCTGTACTTTATAGAACGTCTCAAGATTCAGTTCATCTTTTGGCGACTTGTATTCAAGAATATTGTGTTTCCTGAAGAATCTGCCAATGTTATTGTCGATGACCAGATCGTCAGGTTTCTTGACTACGGTCAAGTCTATGCTCAGCGGTTTTCTGGTGAGCTGAAATTCTTCGTTGAATTCAATGTCGTCCTCGTAATCCTTCAGATACAGCCTCATGGCATGGACAAATCCTGTGTGCCACTGGATGCGGCCGGTGGTATCGTCAGAGCTGGCAGCGCTAGTTGCAACACCGATCTCAGTCGTCTGAGTCGTATCACCGTTGCTGATGTTAAGTTTATCGTTTTGTTTGTTGTTATATCTCAAATAAGTACCTCCATTTTACCCCATAAATTCATAAATAACAATGCAGTAAATAGTTCATCTGGCCAGATGATTGCTTGCGTATGTAGTTCCCGCGGGAGATACTTTTCACGTATTTTTTGCTGAGAATACATGAGTGGAAAGGGAATTTCAAGGGAAAAGGATGATATTTAATGAAAGCTTTATAAAGATTTACAGAGTGGATTATTAAAACGTAGTTTATCATCCGGCATGGATAAAACTATATAAAATCGCCGCATGAGTTATGATGTAAAGTTCCCGAAATATTGTTTTTACCATATGGCTGTGTTAGAATGATCGTGGATATCCTATAGAAATAGTAGGATAATTATGAATGCTTTGTCTGCGTGGAAATAAGTCAAAGTTTGTATGGCTCTGGCCTAGGTATGTTGCAATAAGTGAAATTTCGCGACCACCGCGCTGACTTCAGAGAAAGGAAAACTCGTGGAAAATATATTCAGAAAGGCATTCATCAAATCAATCCCAATCATGTGCAGCTATTTGTTCGTTAGCATGGCATATGGGATCATGATGGAGAATGCCGGATTCAAATGGTATTATTCACTGCTGGTCAGCCTGACGGTGTACACGGGGGCGTACCAGTTTGTGCTTGTGACGCTGCTTTCAAGCGGAGCATCCATACTCACCATGGCACTCACTGCATTTCTGATGAACAGCAGGCAGAGTTTTTATGCACTGACATTTGTGGATGAGTTCAACCGCATGGGAAAGCGGAAATTATATATGATACATACAATGACGGATGAGACTTATGCCGTGAACTGCACCTTGCCGGACACCGGTAAGGAGAAACAGAGCATCATGTTCTGGGTGGCTTTTTTGTCGAGGTGTTACTGGATGGTCGGTGCGGTTGCCGGGGGGATCCTGGGGCAGATAATTCCATTTGACATGACGGGGATTGATTTCTGCATGACGGCACTGTTTGTCATCATATTTATCGATCAGTGGGAGAAGGCGGAGAGCCATATTCCGGCGATTGCAGGAATTGTGATAGCGGTTTTATGCTTGTTGGTAGTTGGACAGCAATATTTCCTTTTGCCGTCACTTATCATAGCGTCAGCGGTGCTTGTGGTGTGGAATACGAGGAGAAAGTAGGAAAATACTATGGATACAAGATACATATTAATAGGAATTGCGGTGTCGGCAGTTGTAACATTTGCACTGAGGGCACTTCCATTCGTCATATTTGGTGGAAAAAGGCGGATGCCGGAGATGCTGGAAAAGCTCGGTAAGGTGCTTCCGGCGACCATCATGGCGGTACTCATAGTGTACTGTCTGAAGGGGGCGGTGACGGCTCCGGTGGCAACTGGAATACCAAGTCTCGTTGGCGTTCTGGTGACAGGCGGGACATACAAATGGAGGCACAATACGCTTCTGAGTATCCTGCTGGGGACTGTGAGTTATATGGTGATGTTGCGTCTGGTATGAGAAAAGAGGAGTGGAAAAATTCCATTCCTCTGAACCACTGTTTTAGCAGTAATCTCTACAATAGGATTGCGGATAATTTGTACGCATAATCCCACTATTGAATGAATGTGCATAATTTGTTAGAATAGCTGTGTGTTTATGTCAGCAAAACTGACCAGCGGTTCGCATCAGGATTCGTGAGCGAATCTTGAACGACGTAAGCATATATCATAATATGAAGATATCATCGCAGCCGATTATGTCTGGTCAGGTGATATTGGGAGATATTATTAGAAAGGATCTGAATAAGTAATGGATAGATCAGATAAACAGAGAATTGAGGGAATCGTGCAGAGGATACTGGATGATTTCGGCGATGACAGAGCCATCAACAAGACGGATCTGTGCAACGAGCCGGATAAGACAGCCATTATCGATGTGATCGACAAACTCATGAAGATTCTGTATCCGGGTTATTACAGCGACAAGCTGTATAAGATATACAGTCTGAAGAATAACATGTCTGTTATCATAGAGGATGTAATATTCCATCTGAAGAAGCAGATCATGATAGTTCTCAGGTATTGCAAAAAGTTTCCTGAACTCACAGATGCAGAGCTTGAGGACAAGGCGATGGATATAACATATGAATTCATGGATAAGATACCTCAGATAAGGGATTATCTTGAGACTGATATCCAGGCGGCATTTGACGGAGATCCTGCTGCGGGCAGCAAGGATGAGGTCATACTTTCATACCCTGGACTTTATGCGATATCTGTATACCGCATGGCACATGAGCTTTGTCTGCTGGATGTTCCGATGATACCCAGGATCATGACCGAGCACGCCCACAGCGTGACCGGAATAGACATTCATCCGGGGGCCACCATAGGAAAGTATTTCTTTATTGACCATGGTACAGGAATCGTTATCGGCGAGACGACTATTATCGGCGAGCATGTGAAGATATATCAGGGTGTGACACTTGGAGGACTCTCTACACAGGGAGGTCAGAAGCTCAAGGGAGCCAAGAGGCATCCAACCATCGGTGACAATGTAACCATCTATTCAGGCGCGTCCATCCTTGGAGGCGAGACTATCATCGAGGACAACGTTGTTGTGGGTGGTAATACATTTATAACCAACTCAGTAGAGAAGGATACAAGGGTTACTGCCAAGAAGCAGGAGCTTCAGTATAAAAATAATTAGAGGACATACAAATGAGTGACATACGAAAGATAGCGGTTCTGACCAGCGGAGGAGATGCTCCGGGCATGAATTCAGCTGTTAGGGCTGTGGTTGTATCGGCCATCAACAGTGGAATAGAGATAGTCGGCGTGATGCGTGGTTACGAAGGACTTATCGACTGGGAGACACAGCCGCTCGGTCTGGCGGACGTCAGGAACATAAACAATCAGGGTGGAACGATACTTTTCACCAGCAGAAGCGAGAGATTCCTTCAGAAAGAATACCGCGAGCAGGCGGCAAAGAATCTGAGAGATCACGATATAGATGCACTTGTTGCCATCGGTGGGGATGGAACACTCCGCGGAGCCATAGCATTTCAGGATGAGGGTATCAATACTATCTGTATCCCTGGAACAATAGACAGGGATGTGGCATGTTCTGAGTATACGCTGGGATTTGACACAGCGGCGAATACAGCCATGGAGGCTATTGACAGGATAAGAGATTCATCGGTTTCTCATGGAAGATGCAGCGTCGTGGAGGTCATGGGACGAAAGAGAGGCTATATAGCGCTCTGGGCAGGCATGGCGACGTCGGCGGATGCCATCATAATTCCTGAGAAATGGGATGGCGACTTTGACAGTATCATAGATACGATAAAGGCAAAGCATGCTGACGGAAGAAACAGTTATCTTGTTGTAGTTGCTGAGGGCGTAACGGATGCACCGGAGCTTGCGCAGATGATCCTGGATAAGACAGGCATAGAATCAAGAGTGTCGGTGCTGGGGTACATACAGAGAGGCGGTCAGCCTACAGCAAAGGACAGGATGTACGGCTCGCTTATGGGGGCGTATGCTGTGGATGTACTCAAAAAGGGCGGCACAAACCGCATGGTGGCTATCAAGAATGATATACTTATAGATTACGATATAAAAGAGGCAATAGATATACAGAACAATCAGCTTGATTCATTCCAGTATGAGCTGAGTAAGCTGCTGGCTGAGTAAGAGAGAAAAGGAGAAGGTTATGAAACAGGTAATATTAACAGGCGACCGTCCTACGGGCCGCCTTCATGTGGGACACTATGTAGGATCACTTAAGAGAAGAGTCGATCTTCAGAATTCGGGCAGGTATGATGAGATATACATCATGGTGGCTGACGCACAGGCGCTTACAGACAACGCAGAGCATCCAGAGAAGGTCAGACAGAACATTATGCAGGTTGCTCTTGATTATCTTGCCTGTGGCATAGATCCTGAGAAGTCTACAATATTCATCCAGTCAATGGTGCCTGAGCTTACAGAGCTTACATTTTACTATATGAATCTTGTCACAGTTGCAAGAGTTCAGAGAAATCCGACCGTAAAGGCAGAGATCAAGATGAGAAATTTTGAGGCAAGCATTCCAGTTGGATTCTTCTGTTATCCTATCAGCCAGGCTGCAGATATCACAGCATTCAAAGCTACAGAGGTTCCAGTTGGAGAGGATCAGATGCCTATGATCGAGCAGTGTAAGGAAATCGTTCACAAGTTCAATTCAGTATACGGAGAGACTCTTGTTGATCCAAAGATTGTCCTTCCGGACAACGAGGCATGTCTCAGACTTCCAGGTACAGATGGTAAGGCCAAGATGAGTAAGTCACTTGGAAACTGTATCTACCTGTCAGAGGATCCTGCAGATATCAAGAAGAAGGTTATGTCCATGTACACAGATCCAAATCACATCCGTGTTGAGGATCCGGGACAGGTTGAGGGCAACTCGGTATTTACTTATCTTGACGCATTCAGCAAGCCAGAGTATTTCGAGGAGTTCCTTCCAGACTACAGTGGTATGGATGAACTCAAGGAGCACTACAGCAGAGGCGGTCTCGGCGATGTAAAGGTCAAGAAGTTCCTGAACAATGTTCTTCAGGCTGAGCTTGCACCTATCAGAGAGCGTCGTCAGATGTGGGAGAAGAGACCACAGGATGTATATGACATCTTAAAGAGTGGCAGCGAGGTTGCCAGAGCAAAGGCAGCAGAGACACTTTCTGATGTAAGACGCGCTATGAAGATAGATTACTTTGAGAATGACAACTTATTTAAATAAGCAGCATTTATACCCAACATTATAACTTTAGAACAGCATAAACACAAAAAAGGATAGAATTCTCCTAAAAAGTCCTGAAAAACAGTGTTCAGGATAAATACAGAGAATTTTATCCTTTTTTGTTGCAAAAGCCTGTCATAGGGATAATTTTATCTTTAAGACAGGAAAATCCTTTAAAATAGGAGAAGTAATACAATAACACTGAAGCTGTTCACATGGATAGTTCATCAGAGAATATGTAAAAATATATGTATAAAAAGCCCATCTGTATGTATTTCTACAGTACAGATGGGCGTAAATGACAACAGACAAAAACTGTAATTACAAGAGTAGTTGGTTATATAAACAAACCAGATTTCTCCTTGCTGTGTTCCAGCTTGTCGAGAAGCTTTGCACAAGGCTTAGCCAGCAGCAGACCTATGATCACCGATATACCAACATATATCAGCAGTGTGGCAAGACATTTGCCGTAGGTGTGCTGATACATTCCGGCAACACATTCCCTAAGGGCGTTCATGCAGTATGAGAACGGCATGAATTTGTACAGGTACTGGTAGACTGATGGAAGAACTTCCACAGGGAAAGTTCCACCTGCTCCGGCAACCTGTATGACCATGATAACCACTGCGATGGCCTCACCGATATTGCCAAATGCCACGGTGAGAGAGTAGATCAGGAATGTGAACACAAAGCTGGTCATCATCGCAGCCAGTGTAAATGCTATCGGATGCTTGCACTGTATTCCCACATAGAACAGATCGCCAAATACTGTTATGATAGTTTGGACCTGACCTATCACGAAAAAGCTTATGTATCTTCCGAAGAACTTCTGGTATGGCTTCACCCCCGGAATCTCGTCGCTATCCTTCACCTTGACATGGATGAGTGCCACAAGGATGAGCGCACCGACCCACAGTGCAAGAACAGTGTAAAATGGTGCCATTGCCGAGCCGTAATTGCTGATCGCAAATACCTCCACTGTGTTCATCTGGACAGGAGATGATATGAAGTCCACGATCATCTGTGGGTTTTCCTTTATCGCGGACATGATCTCCTGAAAGCTCTGACTGGCTGTTATACTATCCAGTTTCTGGATGAGTGAGTTTATGTTATCCTTAAGATCAGACATATATTTTACAGTGATCTGGACATTTGCCTTTCCGTCATTGAGTATCGACTGATACTCGGTGAGGGTGGAGTTTATCTCAGAAAATGTTCCGGGAACATCTGACAGAATAGATTGCGCCTGGGAAAGAGAACTCTGCATGCTTGACATGGAGCTGGTAAGTGTAGAGGATAGGTCACCATTTATCAGCTCCTTGACATCGGAGATGCGGTCTTTGCATTTGGTTATATCTGTTGTTATGACAGATTTGAGTTCTGCTATATCTGAGTCGGTCAGCTTGGCATCACCTGTGAACTGTTCAAGATCGTTCTTCAGCTTTTCGAGCTGTACCTTGGCATCTGCAATCTCTGGAGATTGGCTGTCGATGAGGTTCTGAATAGAATCAAGAATCTCAGTGGAAAAGGGGTCTTTTGAATCTACTTCTTTTATGAATGATAATGAGTTCCCCTGGCTGCCTACAGTGATATTATTCACAGTGCTGGATAACTCGTCTAGTCTGCTCGATATAGTGTCAAGGCTTGTATTCATGAGCGAGAGCGCTGACCCCACGATATCCTTGCTGATATCCACACTATCGCTGAGATTTCCCAGACTGTCAGCACCACTTGAAGCCATGCTGTCTATATTGGGAAAAAGCAGCTTGGTAGTGTCGATCGAATCCGATGCTGATTCTGTGAGCAGGGCAAATGTGTTCATCATGTAAATATAATTATCCAAAGTGGAAGATATGTGGTTGAGTTTGCTTTTCAGACCGCTTATGATGTCAGAGCCTTCAATATCGCTTCCGGACAGATAATCACCTGCATTTGCAAAAATTTCAGTCAGGGTACTTATGAGTTTTGTGTTGATCTCATTTTGTACAGTGGTCTTGACCTTTCCTGTGATCTTGGTTGCTATGGCGTTCTTTTTGCTGTTTTCGTAGTATTCTATGCTTGGATTGACGATATTGCCGTTCATGATGCTCAGCATATCCTTTGTAAAGTTCTTTGGAATGATGATTCCGGCATAACATTCACCACTCTGTATCAGCTCAAGCGCATCTTTCTTATTGTCCGCAAATGTCCAGTTTATGGTATTATTTGTCTCAAGGCTTTCTGTCACCATGTCACCGATAACGAGCTTGATCCCGTTCAGGTCGATACCCTCGTCCTCAGAATACACAGATATCTTCATGAGAGAAGTTGCTGATTCACCGTATGGATCCCAGTTTGACATGATGTTGAACCAGGCATAGAGAGATGGGATGATACACAGTCCCATCACCACTGACAGGGCTACGACGTTTGTTGTGAGTCTTTTCAGATCAGATATATATACTCGCCATATATTTTTCATGATGACTTTCCCTCCTGTGATACTGTGTCTGCAGCTGTCTCATTTGCCGGGACATTTTCTGTTGTGTTATCTTCATTTGTGATGTTGTCAGATGAGGAAGCTTCATCAGCGCTGCCGTCAACTGTACTGCGTTCAGTTATATCTTCTTCAGTTGCATCGCTTTCGGATGAGGAATCTTGCGTTACGTTTGAAGACTTCCTTGCTGCCATATGTTCATGTATATCTGACTGGATCTGGGCCAGTGAATCAATACGAGCCTGCGTGTCAGACTTTACATTTGTTATTATGTTATCCAGTTTGTTATCAAGCCTTTTCTTAGGTTCAGTGACCTTGGTATATATACTGTCGATGTCAATAAGACTGTCAATACTGTCTTCGGAATCCTGAAGAGAATTAACCATCTCCTGTATCTTATAGTCGGAATATTCCACGTGAATGAGGTATGCCGCTATGATGAACAGACTGGCGATCCAAAGCACCAGAAAGATGATTTTGGAGCTTCCGGTGAAGAAGAGCAGTATGAGAAAGCATGCGGGCACGGTAAAGATGCATTTGATTCCGGCTTTTATCTTTCTCACATTGTCAGCGTGGGCTTTGTCTCTGAATTCAAGAACCTTTTCCATTATATCTTTTTCGTCCATAAATGTTCCTCCTGAAATGAACCGTATTCATGATCGAGCTGGCTGTTACATCATCTGAGTGTCTTCCATTCGTTTCTCGATGAAGTGCATTATTCGTATAAAAGGCTTCCTGATGATCATGCCTATGACGAGCGCCACCACAATGAACAGTGACAGTTCAGCCAGATATACGAATATGTCATGGTGATACATTCCTCCGATGCATTCCCTCATTGCATTGATGGCATATGGGAACGGAAAGAAGATATAAGCCTGCCTGAAGAATCCCGGAAGTGCTTCTATTGGATATGTTCCGCCGCTTCCTGCTATCTGAAGTACCATGATCACTACTGCAAGTGCCTTTCCGATATCGCCAAACGATATGGTTAGTGAGTATATAAGCAGTGAAAATGTAAATCCCGTCAGAGCTGCTACAGCCCAGAATGCAAATGGATGCAGGCATTGTATCTTGAGCAGATACAGGTCGCCGAGGACTATGACAAGTACCTGGAGCTGTGAGAGCAGGAAGAATATGAGGTATCTTCCCCAAAACAGCTGGTGAGGTCTGGCGTCCTTTAGATATTCTGCATCATTTACATGCACCTTCATAAGAGAGACGAGTATGGTCATTCCGACCCATATGGCAAGCACTGAGTAAAATGGTGACATAGACGAACCGTAATTGGCAATCTGATAATAATAGTGCTCATCGACTTTTACTGGCTTTGACAGAAATGTGGCAAGTTCTTTGGCATCACCATTTAAGAATGCCAGAATCGCTGCTGCTGCCTCACTGTCAGAGGCTTTGTTTATATCAGATATCGCTGTTGCAATCTTTTCCCTCACATCACCGATGAGATCTGACAGGTCAGAAAGGCTTGTGTTCATGGAGTCGATCGTACCTTTATAATTGTCAAATACAGTGCTGGTGCTGACGATCGTCTCATTTAGAGTCTTGAGAAGATTCTGGGCGTTCTTCAACGCTTCTTTTATATTAAGAAGAATGTTGTCGAGATCCGGGACGATCTTCTGGCTGAATGTATTGTCTACGGTGTCGATGGCATTTGAAACTGATGACAGCTTTGCCGTGAGATCAGATTCTATTGAAGCTATCTTTGAAAAGTCAAGATTGTCTATAGTCTCTTCGGTAAGGCTGGTCAATGTGTCCACCTGTGACTTCATCTCATCCAGCCTGTCAATAGATTCTTTGACTTTGTCTATGCTGCTGACAGGGAGAGACTTTACAAATGTCTCGATGGCATCAAGCTTTTTGTTAAGGGCCTCGGCATCTGACTTGATGTTGTCCAGATCTGCTGAGATATCATCAGTGTCATCCTTCAAGGTGGCAAGTTTGGCGGATGTCTCAAGTGACTTTATGTCGTTGGTTATAGAATCAATCTGTGACTGAAGATTGTCTCTGAGCTGATAGTAGCTGGATCCGGTCTGATCCATATCGGACAGGCTGGAATCAATTGCGGCATCAGCTTTTTTTATGGCATCTGTGCTTTTGGTTGAAGCAGCCTTGAGGTTGTTGTCTTCTACAAGCTTTTTATTTGCCTTGATGATAGACGTGATCATATCCTGATACCCAGCCAGATTGTCATCCAGAGTCTTTAGAGATGTAACAAATGTCCCACTGTTTATATCAGCAGACAGCTGAGTGTCCGAGTTGTCTATGGATGACAGGAGTTTCTCCGAGATTGCCTTTATATAAGTTTCGTTGATACTTGTCTTCAGGGTAGATACGGCAGTGTCGGTTATCTTTGGTGCGACAGCATTCTTCTTCTCGTTCTCATAGTATGTGAAGCTCGGGTTGATAAAGTTATCGGTCAGAGCATTGTACATATTTGAAGAGAAATCAGCATCTATGACAACGGCAGCGTAGAATTTGCCTGATTTTACACCTTCGATGGCTGCGGCTTCTGAGTCTGGAAATACCCATCCGATGCTTGTCTGTTCTTTGAGTTTATCTGTCACAGACTGCCCCATATTGACAGTGTTTCCACTTCCGTCATCACTGCCTTTGTCAAGGTTGACAACCGCAATGTTGATATTGCCGGTGTTGGCATATGGATCCCCGTTGGCAAATATATTAAACCATGCATACAGTGCCGGCAGAATACACAGTCCGACCGCCAGCACTATAGTTAGTATGCTTCCTTTTATTCCAATCAGATCATTTTTAAATATTTTCAGTATTATCTTCATATTTTGGTAATCCTTTATGTAAATGGGGTCGTAAATGGGGTCAGGTACCTCCGTCCCTCATCAAATGGGGTCAGGCACCTCCGTCCCCAAGAGACGATATCTACAGATTTTTAAAGTGAAACTGTTTCTTGCCGGTTGCATAGTCGTCCACGATCTGACCGTGTCCATAGAGTTTATACTTGTAGGTGACAAGCCCTTCGAGACCGACAGGTCCCCTTGCGTGGATCTTGCTGGTGCTGATACCGACCTCTGCACCAAATCCATATCTGAAACCGTCGGCAAATCTTGTGGAGCAGTTCTGGTATACTCCGGCTGAGTCGACAAGCTGCATGAAGAGGGCAGCAGTATCAGCGTTCTCAGTCACGATACAGTCTGTGTGGTGTGAACCAAAGTGGTTGATGTGAGCAATTGCTTCCTGAACGTCATTCACGATTTTTACAGAGAGGATCAGATCAAGATATTCCGTATTAAAATCGTCGTCTCCCATGATCTCAAAATCGTTCTGGCTGTCGGTTGCGGCTTTCGTATGTGAACCGTTGGTCTGACCGTCAGTTGTGTACGCCCGTTTAATAATCTCCGCAGCTTCAGCTGTTCCGCGAAGCTTTACTCCGTGATCTTTAAGTGATCTGGCTATTGCAGGGAGCATCTCATCTGCCACATCCCTGTGAATGAGCAGTGTCTCGGTCGAATTGCATGCAGCAGTGTACTGGGTCTTTGCGTCTATGATTATAGGAATCGCCTTATCTATGTCAGCATCCTTGTCTATGTATGTGTGGCAGATTCCGTCTGCGTGTCCCATGACAGGAATCTTGGTGTTGTTCATGATGTATTGCACAAATGCATTTGAGCCCCTAGGTATGAGAAGATCCACTGATTTGTTGCAGGACAGAAGCTCATCGATCTCGTTGTGCTGACTTGCCTGGAGCATGCAGCCTTCAGGTGCTCCATTTGCAACTGCTGTGCTGTAGATTACATCGAAGAGTGCCTTGTTGGTGTTGGCTGTCTCCTTGCCACCCTTGAGGACAGCGCAGTTGCCGCTCTTGATGCACAATGATGATATCTGGACCAGCGCGTCCGGTCTTGCCTCGAATATGATTCCAATGACACCGATAGGGCATGACACTCTCTGAAGCACCAGACCTTCGTCAAGCTCTCTCTTAAGCTGGATCTGTCCAACCGGATCAGCGAGTTTTATGAGCTCATTGATTCCATTTGTCACGTCAGCAAGCTTGTGCTCGTCGAACTTCAGTCTCTTCTTGACTGATGCTGCGATCCCGTTCTCCTCGGCAGCAGCCATATCCTTTGCATTTGCCGCAAATATCTCATCCTTATGTGCGATGAGTGCGTCCTTTACATGTGCTAGTATATTGTTTCTTGTATCCTCTGACAGTGCCGCCATCTTGTAACTGTCGGCCTTCATTTTAGAAGTTGCTTCCTGCATGTTCATATGTCTTGTTCTCCTTTATAAAAGTAATTTGTAAACCTTCTTTATATACATTTATATCAGCTTTGTATATTTTGTGTATATTATGTGCATATCCCAGTGGACTGCAAATTATTTGCAAATGATCTGCAAATGTTTTATTAATATTGTCCGCAGGTCATACAAGAATATAATCCATTTCATATTACCACAAGTTTGGGACGGTGACTACAGGGAAGAAGAGATGTAAGGTTGCTTCGTGGGCTTCTTAAGATATAGTGACAGCCGCCAAAGCCTGTGCTTGCACAAGACCTTGGCGGCTGCTCCGCGAAAATATAAAATACTTAGTTCATTATCACAACAAAGCTCTGTGCCGGAAGAGTGATAACTCCGTCAGCGATGCCTGGCTGTGTGCCGTTTATTGCTATAGAATAGATAACCTTTGCGTCATCTGTCAATTCAGCAAGTTTTCTTGACTGAGTGGCAGTATTCTTAGGATTCACTGCAAGGATCAGGTTTCCTCTCTTGTATACCAGAGGTTTTCTGCTGATGATCTCAAGATTGCTCTTGTCGAGAAGATCAGCCTGTGAGTGTCTGAGCTCGGTGAGCGACTTAACTGTGTTGAGAAGCGAGTTCTGATCCGCTTCAGCAGCTTCAACATTTGCAGCTCCTTCCGCTGGATCAACTGGGAGGTAAAGCTTGTCTGCCGGTGCTGTTGAGAATCCCATGTTCTCACCTGAGCTCCACTGCATAGGAGTTCTTGAACCGGTTCTTGTAAATCCGCCCTCCTTGCTTGCCATGCTTCTGAATCTCATGGCGATCTCATCGCCATAGTAGATGAATGGATTGCCGGGCATAGTCAGGAAGAATGCGTAGGCAAGCTTTAACTCGTCCTCAGAGAGTCCGTAGCTGATACGTGTGGTGTCGTGGTTTCCTGTGATGAGGGCGATGGCGCCCTTGTCCTTTATCTGCTCATATCTTCCCATATATTCATCAATGAAGTGGTCGCAGGTTCCCTTGCTGTCAGCCTTGAAGAAGCTGTTGTTTGCCACGCTGTCATCGAGCTTCTCCGGAAGAGATGCAAATGCATTCAGATGAGCTTCGTAATCTCTTACCAGAGAGTTATATCCGTTGCCCATCCAGTCAAGATAGAAGTCCATATCGAAGCCTGCCTTGATGGACTGCTCAGCCTTTCCCCACTCAGATACAAATGCTGATTCTGGGTATTCGGAGTGAATGTCACCGAGAATATCCTGCCATACAGCGACAGTTCCGCTCTTGTTCGCATCGTCGTGTTTTACAAGTGAGTCAGCCATATCAACACGGAATCCGTCACATCCGGCATCAAGCCAGAAACGGCACACGTCCTTCATAGCTTCCCTTGTCGCGATACATGCAGGATCGTACATGCTCTTGTGCCATCTCTCGGTTGGGTTCAGAACACCATAGTTGAGAGCCGGCTGGCATTTGAAGAAATTGACGATGTAGGCTGCATTTCGAGGTGTCTCACCTGCGATGTAGTTGAGACCTGCACCGCCGCAGAGCCATCCGTCAGTCCACATATATCTGTCAGTGTACTCATTTGTCTCAGGCTTCTTGCTCTCGGTAAACCATGCGTGCTCCTCTGATGTGTGGCCTGGAACAAGGTCGAGAAGGATATGCATATCCCTCTTATGAGCCTCGGTAAAAAGGTTTTTGATATCATCCATGGTGCCGTATCTCTCGGCAACCTTCTTGTAATCCCTTACATCATAGCCCGCATCAGAAAATGGTGAATCAAAGCATGGATTCATCCAGATAGCGTTGCATCCAAGAGACTTGATATAGTCAAGCTTTGCGGTGATTCCGTTGAAATCACCGATTCCATCACCATTGGTATCGTAGAAACTCTGTGGGTATATTTCATAAAAAATTGCATCTTTAAGCCATGTAGCCATAATAAATGTCCTCCTTAAAAAATGTAGCATGCGCATATATATGCACTTCGCGCGGCGCATGTGTTACTATTTGTTTCTCCATAATGCGAGCAGCGCACTTGCAGCTATGCGCTGGTGGTTTATAAGGTATATCACAAGTTTTCAGCGAAAACTTATGAAATAAGGTAAGGTACTGCAATCCCACACAGAAATCTGCCTCAGAATACGGAGAACGGTCTTAATAGTATTAAGAACATTCTACTTATTATAATAAAATATAATATGGAAAAATGTAATCCTTTATATGTAAATTAATAGATTTATTTTGTATGAAAATACACTTGTTGAAAATGCACAGCAAACATAAAAATAGCTGTATTTTATCTGGTTCAAATACGGGATAAAATTTGCTTCACACTGTAAAAGTTTAAACACACAAATGCTGTAATGTATGTTACAATCACAAGGTATGTGTCAGCATAAATGAAAAAATAATATAGAATGTAACAGTTTGAAGTAAACATCTGACGCAAATAATACTGATATCTGTGAAAGGAAAAGTGTATGAGTAAAGATAATAACAACGGCGACAAGGAAAAGTTCGCCTCAAGACTTGGCTTCATCCTTGTGTCTGCAGGGTGTGCCATAGGTCTTGGAAATGTGTGGAAATTCCCGTATATATGTGGGCAGAACGGCGGCGCGATATTTATCGTGATATATATACTGTTTCTACTGCTCTTGGGATATCCGATATTGACATGTGAGTTTGCCATCGGGCGAGGCAGTGGAAAGAGCGTAGGATCAGCTCTTAGGGAACTGGCACCGCCGGGAGGCAACTGGCACAAGTTCAGCTGGTACGCGTACGCAGGCAATTATCTGCTCATGATGTTCTACACCATGGTAGCGGGCTGGATGGTTTATTATGTGTATGTCATGGGTTCCGGGCAGCTGCACGGAGAGGCTGTTGAGGTCATAGAGGGCAGGTTCTCAGAGATGCTTGCTTCACCAGGACTTATGGCTGTGGTGACACTTGCGGTCATAGCGTGCTGCATAGGCATATGCTCATTGGGACTTCAGAATGGAGTGGAGAGGGTGACAAAGGTTATGATGATCGCCCTTATCATCCTGATGATAGTCATGGCTGTGAATTCACTTATGCTCTCGGGAAATGAAGAGGGACTTAAGTTCTACCTTGTCCCAAGTATAGAGCGAGCAAATGCGAGAGGCTGGGGAAATGTTCTGTTCGATGCCATGACTCAGGCGTTTTTCACGCTCAGCGTTGGTATGGGTTCCATGGAAATTTTTGGAAGCTGCATAGGAAAGGAACATAAGCTTTCAGGAGAGGCGAAGAGTGTTATGTATCTTGATACATTTGTTGCATTGATGGCAGGTGTGATCATTCTTCCGGCATGTTTTGCCTATGGGATCAGTCCCGACAAGGGACCATCACTTTTGTTTATGACGCTGCCAAATGTGTTCAACCATATGCCGGGGGGAAGAGTATGGGGAGTACTGTTCTTTATATTCATGTCATTTGCGGCACTTTCCACGGTTATAGCGGTGTTTGAAAATATTATTTCCATAAGCATAGATATGTTTGGCTGGAAGAGAAAGAAGTCTTTGATCATCAATCTGATTGGAATATCAGTGCTTTCCATGCCGGCAGTGTTAGGCTTCAACATATTGTCAAAGATTGCTCCGATGGGAGCCGGTTCCAACATCATGGATCTGGAGGACTTCCTTGTGTCGAACAATATACTTCCACTTGGATCACTGCTGTTTGTGTTGTTCTGCACCAGAAAGAACGGATGGGGATTTGACAATTTTGTCGCAGAGGCAGACGCAGGAATTGGCAAGCCATTCCCGCGGTATCTCAGAAAATATATGTCATATGTGCTGCCATTGATCATAGTTGTCATCTACTTCAAGGGCTACTATGATACATTTGCACCTAAGGGAACACTATTGCTGTGTATCTGGATGTGCGTTGCATTATTGTTTGTATTGTTTATTGGCTATCTGGCATTCGGGCACAGCCGCAGGGATGGCGGCGGAGATGTCAGTGGGCACCAGCCATCTGACAGATAGTTTTTTGAATCTATATTGGATTTTTGACAAGATTTTGGTTGGCAAGTTTTGATAAGATTTTTACGGATTTTTATGGCCATAGACTTGATTTTATGTCAACCAAATGTTATTATATAAGTACCAACAGTAAGTCCTTCGATAGTGCGTTTATCTATGTAAGTGTTCTGTGTGAGCATCGCTCGAAGGCTATTGGTATTAAAAAAAGGATTGAAACCGCGATATTGATCGTAAGGTTCAATCCTTTTTTAGTTTCTGCGAAAGGGGGGACAGGCACCTCCGTCCCCAAAAAAATTAAGGCATCTCATATATTCCTTTTAGGATTCCCAGTTCCTTCATGAGTCCCAACTCATCGACATAATGTCCGGTCTGTAAATGAGAATAGAACAGATTGGAAAATACATCGGCTATCTGGATAAACTTGTTGCAGGATGAATCAAAGTAACTCACTGAGAAATCTCCGGCGACCTGTCCGGAGAGAGAGAGCTCTGTGTTTAGATAATTCTCTAGGAATGATTTGTTCTCTACCCGCTCATTCCTTTCGTCGAGCTGAAGAAAACAGCTTTCGTCCGGGAGGTATCCGCTTTGGATAAAGTATAGCAGTGCGGATTTGATGGAGTAGTTAAACGTTCTGGATATGTTGTCAAAGAAACGGCTTGGCAGGTTCTCATTCTTCATCATGATATAGTACACGTCAAAGTGATGTTTCCTAGAAAAGTAATCCACAAATATGTGCTTCATATCCCTGTCAAACTGCGCACCCTTGAGTTCACGGAATTTGCCGTCACGGAACATCCTGCCACCGTGTTTGACTATCTTTCCAGTCATATCGTCAACCTTATCACTGTCCAGATCAAGAAGCATCTCGTAATTTGAAGAGATAAATCTCTTATATGCTCTTTCAAGGGCAATGGGATCAAGAACATGTATCATAGACACAACAAAATACAGGTCGCTTGTATGATACCTGTTGATTGATCCTGATTCGTCTATGTATATATTCATGACCGCCACTGTCCCTTCTTATCTTATGTAATGTTGAAAAAATAGAAATATACCAGATATAAAAACTATATCCACATGCGGATCAGTCCACTGATACAAGCTCGATCTTAAAGTTCAGCTCTTTGCCAGCCATCTCATGATTGGCGTCAAATGTGATAGATTCATCATCTTTTTCGATAACTTTCACAAGAAACTGCTGTCCCATGGAATTGGCAAGGTATACCTGATTGCCGACCTCAAGATTCTCAGCGCCAGGCATATCTGCAAGAGGAGCCTTGATGATGGCTTCTGGATCAGGCATTCCGTATGCATCTTCTGGGCGGAGATGAACATCGATTATGTCGCCGACATTCATACCCTCAACAGCCTGGTCAAATCCAGGTATCATCTGACCTGCGCCGCATACGAACTCGATTGGCTCGCCTCTGTCATATGATGAATCAAACTTGGTTCCGTCGTTAAATGTTCCTGTGTAATGAACCTTACAGGTTCTTCCTGTGTTACTCATAAATATTTGTCCTCCAATTGTGGTAGTAGAGCAGACGCATAAGCCCCTGCATGTATCATAAACGACAGCCTATGATATGTAATAATTAATTGTAACATGAAATGATAGGAATGGGTATAGGCAAAATACTTTCCGTCTAAGGTGTGCCAACCTCGATCAGGTTTCCGTCCGGATCATAGAATCTGATAACGCGCTGTCCCCATGAGTGAGTCATCAATCTGTTTACATAATGTATATCATAAGGACTCTTGTCCAGTTTCAGAGCAAATGCCTCGATGTCGGGTTCTTCAAAATAGAGTTCACATGCATTATTGTGAGATATTACAGGAGCATCAATAAAATCGGTCCAGATGGAGTAGTCCTGAAGCACCAGACCACCAGTTAATATCACATTTCCTTCGTTGTCCAATATTACATCCAGCCCAAAGATATCTTTGTAGAATTTCTTTGATCGTTCAATATCTTTAACCACGATCAGTACATTTTTTAAAATCATAATAGTTCACTCCCTTTTTTGTAGTAAGATGTTTATAATAGGAATTGTGCATCTGATAGGAATAAAATATCAGATCGTATGTGAGTTGATGGAAACATATGAAAATTATACACTATTATTTATTTAAATTCAGCAAAAACAGAAACTGTGACATGTGTGGTAGTTAGAAATAGGCTGGATTAGTTTGAGATAGGCAGATTATTACACAGAGAAATAGAAAAATACAACCGGAGGGAAAAAATATGTTGAAATTGGGATGTCATGTAGGCATGTCAGGCAAGGATATGATGCTTGGCTCCGTTAGGGATGCTGTATCATTTGGGGCAAATACATTTATGCTATACACTGGAGCACCGCAGAATACGAGGCGCAAGGATATATCGGAGCTGAAGATACAGGAAGCTCATGAACTCATGGCGCAGCACGGCATAGAGGAGTTCGTGGTCCATGCACCATACATAATCAATCTTGCAAATACCGTAAATCCTGCAACATATGAGATAGCAGTTGAATTTCTTGCAAAGGAATTAGAGAGAGCTACGGCTATGGGATCACATACGATAGTCCTTCATCCTGGATCACATGTTGGAGAGGGCGTGGACAAGGGAATAGCGAGCATAGTAAAGGGACTGAATGAAGTCTTGACCGCAGACACTACATGCCATATAGCGCTTGAGACCATGGCGGGCAAGGGGAGCGAGATCGGAAGAAGCTTCGAGGAGCTGGCACGCATATATGATGGCGTTAACTACAATGACAAGCTCAGAGTATGCTTTGACACCTGCCACACCAGCGATGCGGGGTACGACATAATACACGACTTTGACGGTGTCATGGAGAAGTTTGACAGACTCATCGGCAAAGCTCAGATAGCGGCATTCCACATGAACGACAGCAAGAACGAGCCGGGAGCTGCAAAGGACAGACATGAGAACTTTGGATTTGGCAAGATCGGCTTCGAGCCACTTATGTACATCATGAACCACACGGACTTCATGGAAGTGCCAAAGATCCTGGAATCCCCATACATCAAAGACCCGGAAAACAGCAAGAAAAGCTACGAGCCGTTCAAACGGGAGATAGCAATGATCCGAAATGGGAAATTCGATCCGAAGATGAGGGAGAAAGTGGTGGAAGATAACAGATAAAAAGGAGTTCTACTTAGTAGAACTCCCTGAATGTTTTCTTTCGGCATCTCTGCCTATCCGGGTTTTGGTAAACAAACAACCCTTATAAAGCTCAGCCATGCACTGTTTCCCGGAACATCACACGCATCATCACTCTACAGCCTGCTACGACTATTAAGTTTACGTCAGTCTGATAGGCAACTCCTGTCACCTGCATAACAGCGCTTTCGCACCGTTTCTACTATTCATTATAAGCTGAGCCGCAAGAAAGGCAATAAACCTGTGGTTTATCATTGCATATCTAATGTTCAGTCAAAACACAGGTGATCAGCCATTCATCTGCTTCAAAAACTATAATAAAAGAGATGTATGTTGTGTATGGGCTATCGGTAGTGAAGCCATAGCAGTCAAACGTGATAGCACATACACAACATACATCTCTTTTTTCATGAACTGAATACAGATGAAGGACTGATTACCGTCCGTCCCTTACTTCTCCGGATGCTCCGTCAGCCAATGCTCAATAACCTGTGCGTCAGAGTGGCACTGTACAAATGTGCCATTGATCCTCTGGGTGCTCTCGATACCCTTTCCTGTTGTGATGACAAGCTCGCCAGGCTGAGCCTCATCGAGTGCTCGCGTCAGAGCCTCCTCTCTGTCGACAATTATATAGCATGGCTTTGTGATGTACTGCTTGATCTCCTTGCAGATATCCTCACAGGACTCAAAACCAGGATCCTCCATGGTGAGAACGACCTTGTCGGCATACTGCTCAGCAAGTCTGCCCATGTCTTCACGGCGTTTCTTGTAACGCTCGCCGCCGCAGCCAAATACGACGGTGATTGACTTTGGCTTCATGGTTTTTTTAACCATCTCATACAGTCTGTACATGCTTATATAGTTGTGGGCGTAGTCAATCATAAATGTACGATCCTTCCAGTGATATACCTGAAGTCGTCCTGGAACGTATATGTCTCTGATACTGCTTCTGATCTGTTCGTTTGGAATGCCGATGAGCAGAGACGAGATGATAGCCGCAACGATGTTCTCCACATTATAGTCACCTATCAGGTTGGTGTTGTACGCTCTGTTCTCTCCTCCGTATATAAGCTCAAAGTAGCTGTTATGGTCTGTGAGGTCTTCATTGTGGATGCTGGCGAATTCAGTATCCTTTTCAAAGAAATCGTCATCCCTTGACATGAGCTTTTCTACAGATTCCTTGCTTCCATATACAACAACGTGCTTGTCCCTTACTTCATTATATATAGTTTCAAAATATCTTGTGTCACTGTACAGCACAACGTTGTCGCACTGCTTAAGGAAGGATACCTTGCATCCAAGATAGTCCTCCATGGAGGCGTGCTCTGTCGGGCTGATGTGATCGTAGTCGATATTGGTAAATACTCCGACTTTGTAGTGCTCTCCGTAGATACGGTTCATCTTCATGGCCTGGGATGATACCTCCATGATACAGTGAGTGCATCCTTCATTTACCGCCATGTCGAAGTATGTCTGAAGTTCGATAGGCTCTGGAGTGGTGAGTGTGGTTTCAAATACCTTTGTTCCTACGTCTATCTCATGTGTTGAGAATGCAGCACATCTGTTATCAGTGTACTTGTCCAGTATATCCTTCATGACAAATGTGACAGTGGTCTTACCCTTTGTTCCGGTGATACCGACTTTGGTAAGGTTGTCGCCAGGATTGCCGAAGAACCATCTTGCAGCTAGAGCCATGGCCTTTCTTATATCACTGACTATTATATATGGAATGTCTACTCCGTCATACTTCTGCTGTGACAGGTATACGATAGCACCCTGTGAGATGGCGGATTTCAGATATTCTTCTTTAAAAGAAGCACCCTTGCACACAAAGAATGTGCCCGGAACAACATCCTTGGAATTGATGGTTATATGTGTAGGTGAGATATCCTTGCAATCTTCTGAGTAATCTGTCACCAGCTTCTGCTGATCTAAGATATCCAATAAAGTTGTTAATTGTAAATTTTCTTTCATGGTTTTTCCCCTTGGAATTATTTCTTTAATAATTTCTTTTCAAAAATTCTTTTTTAAAATCTCTTTTTTAAAATGCTTTTTAATAATATTTTAAAATGTCAATTTTTGATATTATGCTTTCAATAAGTCGTTATGTCAAATGTTTTATTAAGCATATAAGATGAATCGGCTAGAATCGCGTGGTAGTCAGAGGTTCTTTTTCTTTCATATTTATCCCCATTTTTATTTTCATCTACACACTGATCCTGAAATTTAATGACAGCTCATATTATAACATGTATTGACAAAATATCACCATAAATTTGTGTTGCAAAATTACAGTTATATGTGGATAAAATGCAATAATTTTTGATAACTTTGTGATGCTTGTTGATAACTTGTATCATGTGTGTGGACTTGTGTTGACAAAGGCTTGCCGTTAAATTAAATTGTAAATGCAATTTGCGACATGATTTATGGGATCGATATGACAAAAATTTGCAAATTTTTTCTAAATATATTTTAAATATATTTAATTCGGAAATGTGCACAGGATTAAAAAAATGAATATGTATAAAATAAAAGATATTACATATTATAAAGAGGTGATTGAATGGCTGAATTTGTAACATTATTTATACCATTTGCCGGAACGACCCTTGGAGCGGCTATGGTATTTCTTATGAAAGAAAAAATATCTCCGATGGTGGAGAAAGCACTGCTGGGATTTGCAGCGGGAGTCATGATTGCGGCCTCCATATGGTCGCTGCTCATGCCGTCCATAGATATGGCGGAGGCACAGGGAAAGATTGCATGGGTGCCTGCGCTTATCGGATTTGCCCTTGGAATAGTGTTTCTGCTGGTTCTTGATACTTTGATACCGCATCTGCATTTGGAGAGTGATAAGCCGGAGGGAGTTAAAGCAAAATTGCAGAAGACCACGATGATGATATTTGCGGTCACACTCCATAATATCCCTGAGGGAATGGCGGTGGGGGTTGTGTATGCAGGAGCAGCCATGGGCGATGTGGGAGTTTCGATCACTGGAGCATTTGCGCTCTCGATAGGAATCGCCATACAGAACTTTCCTGAGGGAGCGATCGTGTCCATGCCACTTGTGGGTGAAGGCATGAGCAAAAAGAAGGCATTTCTGTATGGAACACTGTCAGGTGCGGTAGAGCCGCTTGGAGGATTCCTCACGGCACTTCTGGCGGTGCAGATTACGCCGTTTCTTCCGTACTTTCTTGCATTTGCGGCGGGAGCCATGCTCTATGTTGTCATCGAGGAGCTCATACCCGAATCTCAGGCGGGGGATCACAGCAACATAGGAACCATCGGAGCTGCGGTTGGCTTTGCACTGATGATGGTGCTGGACGTAGCCCTTGGCTAACTAAAAAATCTCCACATTGGCAAAGGGGACAGGTACCTCCGTCCCCCCGGCTATTACGTTAAATGATAAAATATCCACAATTACAAATGTTGATTTTATAGGCTGGTTAGATTAAACTAACAGCGTAAATCATGTGAGCTTATGTACCCTCTGCAGTCTGCTGAATCGGAGGGACGGCAGGGGGCGATACAAGGAAAGAGGAGGTGCCATGTGCCCTGTGGGCACATATCGGAATGCACCGACGAACTGCCGCCGACCGAAAGGGAGGGGGCGATACAAGGAAAGGAGAAATATAAAAATGATGAATTATCTTGAGATCGAAAAGGTAATAGGAAGAGAGATCCTTGATTCAAGAGGAAATCCAACAGTTGAGGCAGAGGTATATCTGGCAGATGGAACAGTAGGCCGCGGGGCTGCACCTAGTGGAGCTTCCACAGGTGAGTTTGAGGCGCTTGAGCTTCGTGACGGAGACAAATCAAGATACCTTGGCAAGGGTGTCCAGAAGGCAGTAGAGAATATAAATACAACAATCAATGACGTACTTACAGGAATGGATGCGTCTGACATATATGCAGTAGATGCAGCGATGATCAAGGCAGATGGAACAAAGGACAAGTCAAAACTCGGAGCAAATGCTATTCTTGCAGTTTCAATCGCAGCGGCAAGAGCAGCTTCAATCTCACTTGACATTCCTCTTTACAGATTCCTCGGCGGAATCTCAGGAAACAAGCTTCCGGTTCCGATGATGAACATCGTAAATGGGGGATGCCATGCTCTGTCATCAGGACTTGACGTTCAGGAGTTCATGATCATGCCGGTTGGCGCTCCTTCATTTAAGGAGTGTCTGAGATGGTGTGCAGAGGTATTCCATGCACTTGCAGGTATCCTCAAGGAGAGAGGCCTTGCCACATCAGTAGGTGATGAGGGTGGATTTGCTCCGGCACTCAAGTCTGACGAGGAAGCTATCGAGACAATCCTCGAGGCTGTAAAGAAGGCTGGATATGAGCCGGGCAAGGACTTTAAGATCGCTATGGACGCTGCTTCATCAGAGTGGAAGAGCGAGAAGGGCAAGGGCTGGTACAAGCTTCCAAAGGCTGGAACAGAGTACACAGCAGAGCAGCTCATCGAGCACTGGGCAAAGCTTGTTGAGAAGTACCCTATCATCTCAATCGAGGACGGTCTCGATGAGGAGGATTGGGAAGGCTGGCAGAAGCTCACAGCAAGACTTGGAGACAAGGTTCAGCTTGTTGGTGATGATCTGTTTGTTACAAATACAGAGAGACTTGCAAAGGGTATCGAGATGGGATGTGCAAATTGTATCCTTATCAAGCTCAACCAGATCGGTTCAGTATCAGAGACACTTGAGGCTATCAAGATGGCTCATAAGGCTGGATACACAGCAATATCATCACACAGATCAGGTGAGACAGCAGATACAACTATCGCAGATCTCGCAGTAGCACTCAATACATGCCAGATCAAGACAGGCGCTCCTTCTAGATCAGAGAGAGTTGCAAAGTACAACCAGCTCCTTAGAATCGAAGAACAGCTTGGCGACTGCGCAGTATATCCTGGAATCAAGGCTTTCAACATAAAGCAGTAGGATAATATAAGTAAAATGAATGTTATACAGAATATGTTGCAAGGAAGTAGCACATTTTGCATATAACATATATGGTATTAGCCATACAAAGGCATCTCCACTGACGGAATGAATAAAATATCGGTGGAGGTGCTTTTTTTGCGTGCAACGTGCCAAAGACGGTGTTTGCACGTGACTTTGCCGCTTGCAGGGATAATTTGTAAACTTCGGAAATCTACATGGCATATTACAGCTGATCAATTAGTTATCAATTATATAAAAATGCCTAAAAAATTTCATAATATATGTGCTTATTTTGACATTAAAAATGTGGAATCACTTGACAGATAGTGTTAAACTATACATAGGCTTATCGGGAGGTAGGAATCATGGCTTCAAAAAGAGATTATTATGAAGTTCTCGGCGTCAAGAAGACAGCCACAGACGCTGAGATAAAAAGAGCATATAGAACCCTGGCGAAGAAATACCACCCGGACACGAATCCTGGCGATGCGTCAGCTGCAGAGAAGTTTAAAGAGGCTTCTGAGGCCTACGCGGTACTGTCTGATGCTGAGAAGAGGAAGATGTATGATCAATTTGGAATGGCTGCTTTTGATGGCTCAGGTGGAGCTGCAGGAGGAGATCCATTTGGTGGCGGAGGATTCCACTTTGAAGGTGGAGACTTCGGAGATATGTTTGGCGATATATTTGGCTCGTTCTTTGGCGGAGGAGGAGGTCGCTCACAGAGAGGCGGTTTCGGCGGCTTTAGCGGTAACTTCAATGCCAGAGGCAGAGATATGGAGGCAAGTGTCACGATAGACTTTGACGAGGCTGTCTATGGATGTGATAAGACATTGTCATTCAACGATGGACGCGGTGGAAGTTCACAGTTTAAAGTGCACATACCGGCAGGTATAGACAATGGCGGTGTGATAAGGCTTGCCGGCAAGGGTTATCCCGGAACAGGCAAAGGACAGCCAGGCGATCTGCTCCTACAGGTAAATATCCGGGACAAGGCCGGGTATGAGAGAAAAGGATTGGATATCTACACCACAGCCCTTGTACCGTTTGATGTGGCTGTTCTCGGAGGAGAACTACTCGTCCACACGATGTTTGGAGATGTAAAGTGTAAGATAGCTCCGGGAACACAGTCGGGCAGCAAGATAAGGCTTCGTGGCAAAGGTGTTCAGGCGAGAGGCGGTAATACCCATGGAGACCATTATGTGACAGTCAGAATTGCAGTTCCAAGGAATATTTCACCGGAGGCTAAGGAAGCACTTAAGAAGTTCACAGAACTAGTGAATAAAGGCTGATAGAGATATTGCCGGAATCTGGTACTGATTTAATGAATTTTGGTGATATGGGATAATATATGTTTTAAGAAATCAGGGCAGTGAGCTCACTTTAAAAGTTCACTGCCTTGATTTTTTATATAGCACAAAATCACATATGAAGGTTACTTAAATCAATTGATTTTTGGAGGGAAAGATGTTATTAGATAAAGATATACGCGAGCCTTTATTTGAATTTCTGGAGGAGAGGTACGGAAAGGTGCGGATCCTTGAGGAAAAGACTGTGGGCAGTTCCCGTGCGGATGTGGTAATGGTCATCCCGGACAAGATAGTTGGAATCGAGATAAAGAGTGACGCGGATACATACACACGGCTTGAGAGACAGGTTGCGGATTATGATCTGTATTTTGATCAGAATATCGTTGTGGTGGGAAGCACACACGCAAGTCATGTGGCTGAGCATGTGCCGGACTACTGGGGAATCATATCTGTTGAAGAATATGATACGGGCAGCAAGTCAGATACAGGCAGCAAGCCAGATGCAGGCGAAAATGCAGATGTGAATATGGGTGGCAAAGCAATTGGTGGAGGCACAACTGATCCATCTGATAAAGTGATGCATAAGATAGACTTCTATGTAGTGCGAGAGATGCAGACCAATCCAAAAGCGGATATTCTGCGCACCATCCGAATACTTTGGAGACCGGAGCTTGCGCATATTCAGGAGACCTACAGTTTGCCGATGTATAAGGGCAAGAGCAAGGACTTCGTGAGAACCCTCATAGTGGACAGACTTCCGGCGGAGATCGTGCATCATGAGATAAGTGAGATCCTGTTCGAGAGGGACTATGCGGCCATGATCAAGCAGATACAGGAATTCCGCAAAGCCCAGGCGGCAAAGCGCGGCAAGACGGTTCGGAAGAAGAAAAAGAGATACAGAAGGAAGAAGAGAGATGCATAGAGGTGACAGCATGATAAAGAAGTATACATACGGAAAGCCATTTCAGACAGAATCAGTAGTGGTAGATATCGCAGCAGAAAAAGGACAGCCAGATCACGGCAATATAGACTTAACAGCCGGATTTTCGTACACATTTGGTCTTGGGGACAGTGATATAGTGTATGGCCTTGGCGAGGCGAACAGAGGAATCAACAAGAGAGGCTACAAGTACATAAGCAACAATGCAGACAATCCGCATCATCACGAGGATGTATACTCACTGTATGCATCACACAACTTTATTATAGTTTCAGGAGCGCAGACATTTGGCCTGTATTTTGACTATCCATCCACGATCACATTTGACGTGGGATATACGAAGTGCGATGAGCTGCACATTTTCTGTGACAGCGCAGATCTGGATATCTATGTGATAACAGGTGACAGCCCATATGATATCACAAAGCAGTTCAGGAAGATGATCGGAAGGAGTTATATCCCGCCAAAGTTTGCATTTGGATTTGGACAGAGTCGCTGGGGATACAAGACACCGGAGGACTTTGAGACGGTGGCGAGAAAATACAGAGAGAACCACATCCCGATCGATATGGTCTACATGGATATAGATTACATGGACAGCTATAAGGATTTCACCATAAATGACGACTTTGGCGATTTTTCGGAGTATGTGGAGAATCTGAAAAAGGATAATATACGCCTGATCCCGATCATCGATGCCGGAGTAAAGATAGAGAAAGGCTACGATGTGTATGAGGAGGGCGTGGCAAATAACTACTTCTGTAAGAGAGCAGATGGAAGTGATTTCGTTGCGGCGGTATGGCCGGGATATACGCATTTCCCTGATGTGCTGAACCCTGAGGCGAGACGCTGGTTCGGTGCAAAATATAAGATCCTCACGGATGCAGGTATAGAGGGATTCTGGAATGACATGAATGAGCCGGCGATCTTCTTCACCCCGGAGGGCGTGAGCGAGCTGAAGAAAGCTATGAAGAAGTTCATTGAGAAGGACGAGACTGTGGACGATGTCTGGGGCATCTCGGGTATGGCGGCAGGTGTTGGCAACAATCCGAAGGATTACGCATCTATGTATCACAATGTGGATGGTGAGATGGTGCGTCACGACAAGGTTCATAACCTCTTTGGATATAACATGACAAGGGCAGCAGGCGAGGCCCTTCGGGAGATCTCACCGGATGAGAGACGACTTTTGTTTTCACGCTCCTCATATATCGGAATGCACCGTTATGGCGGAGTCTGGATGGGCGATAACAAATCGTGGTGGTCACACATCCTGCTCAACATCAAGATGCTTCCGTCCATGAATATGTGCGGTTTCCTGTATACGGGCGCGGATCTCGGTGGATTTGGATGCGACACATCCAGAGACCTTCTTCTCAGATGGCTCGCACTCGGCGTGTTCACACCGCTCATGCGTGACCATTCTTGTGAGGGCACAAGAAATCAGGAGTGCTATCAGTTTGAGCATATAGAGGATTTCAGGAATGTGATCGGTGTCCGTTACCGGTTGCTTCCATATATATACAGCGAGTACATGAAGGCTGCCTTGACGGACGACATGATGTTCAAGCCGCTGGCATTTGAATATCCGGATGATAGGATCGCGGCTCATGTTGAGGATCAGCTCATGCTTGGAAATGAGATCATGATCGCACCGGTTTACACGCAGAATGCCATCGGAAGATATGTGTATCTGCCAGAGAATATGATGCTTGTAAGGTTTACGGCAGATGGCTCAGTGGAGCAGACGGAGATGCCTGCGGGACATCACTTTGTTGAGGTACCTTTGAATGAAGTTATCCTTTTTGTAAGAAGTGGCAAATGTATACCAGTCGTGGATGTGGCGGAGTGCGTTGCTGATATTGATAAGGGTACAATGCAGCTTATTGGATATGAGAACAGTAGTTACAAGCTTTATGATGATGACGGTTATACAAGGGAGTATGATCTGGAGAAGAATTGTGCGCTCTTATTTAAATAGGATGCATGGCAAGGGATAAGCTGGCAGAGGCCTGGTTAATATATAATATTACCTGATAGACATCAGAAAATATAATACCAGAGAATATAACATTAGAGAATATACAAGGAAGAGAAGTCATGAAGAACGTAAAATTAATTGCATCCGACATGGATCACACACTGCTTATGGAGAATGGAAAACTCCCGGATGGTTTCTTTGATTACATTGACAGGCTGGATGAGAAGGGGATTCGTTTTGTTGTAGCCAGCGGAAGACCGATGTACACCCTGAGGGACATGTTCGGAGACAAGATGGATAAGATGGTGGTCATCGGTGATAACGGTGCGGCTATTTCCAATTGCGGCAAGATCATATACAAGAGCCTGATGGATGTGGAAGAGTACCAGAGTATGATACGCTTTGTGGAGGACGAGACGGATGGTGTTGCTGTACTATGTGCCCTATCCGGAGCATATGTCCTGAAAAAATACGAGAAGTATGCGAAGTTTTTCAAAGCATTTCTCAGTAATCTTGTGTTTGTTGATGATATGAGAAGCCTTGACGTCGAGTCCAATAAGTTTACGATATTTGCTCCGGATAAGGATGCCGCCGTGAAGTACAAAGAGATCTATACGCCACGTTTTGGAGATAACTTCTCAGTCACTGTGGGCGGAAGAGAATGGATCGACATCATGAATAAAGGTATCAATAAGGGAATGGCCATGAGAAAGATCGGGGAACTTCTTGGTATCGATACCAGCGAGATGATGGCATTCGGAGACAACTTCAACGATGCGGAGATGCTGAAGACGGTATACTACAGCTATATCGTGGCAAATGCGCAGCCTGGCATGGAGAAGTTTGCAAGATTCCGCGCCCCATCCAATGAGGAGCGTGGAGTGCTCCAGGTTATGGAGCAGGTGCTGGCAGCCAACTTGTAGGCGAAGTATAGAAACAGACATAAATAATGGATAGGAATCAAAGGCTCAGTCTCTTATTAACAGGGGCTGGGTCTTTTAATATATTGATAATGTAAGCAGTGACCACTAAATCTTAATATTAAACGTAATAAGATTGTAAGATGTGGATGTTAGAATAAAACCATCAAGTAGATCAGACAAAGAAATGGCAGAAAATGAAAAAGAAATGAAAAGGAAGAGGTATCATGAATATATTATCAACCCACAATCTTACAAAGACATACGGAATAGGAGACAATGTCGTGCATGCGCTTACAGATGTGTCACTTGATATTGAAGAGGGAAAATTTGTATCTATCATAGGTAGTTCGGGAAGCGGAAAGTCAACACTTCTAAATCTCTTAGGAGGTCTCGACAGGCCAACATCAGGAGATGTTATACTGGACGGCAAAGCTATTTTTGAAATGGACGATGAGGCACTTACGATATTCAGAAGACGAAAGATAGGATTTGTCTTCCAGAATTACAATCTGGTGCCGATATTAAATGTGTACGAGAATATAGTGCTTCCGATCGAGCTGGATGGAACGAAGATAGACACTGTGTATGTAGATAAAATTATGGATGTGCTCGGCTTATCGGAAAAGAAATTTTCCATGCCTAACCAGCTGTCAGGAGGCCAGCAGCAGAGGGTTGCGATAGCCAGAGCGCTGGCAGCAAAACCTTCTATCATATTGGCTGATGAGCCGACAGGCAATCTGGACAGCAAGACCAGCATGGATGTCATTGCACTGTTAAAGCTGACTGGTAAAGAGTTTGCACAGACAATAGTGATGATTACTCATAATGAAGAGATCGCAACCATGGCAGACCAGATGATACGGATCGAAGATGGCAGGATCTTCTCAGCAGGAGTACCAGATGGGGCAAATGGGGGTGAGAAGGATGCTTAGAAACAATAACCAGGCGGCGGTGAGTAGGATATATCATCGAATGTTGAAGCAGAATAAAGTGCGAAATGTAATTGTTATTCTGGCGATCGTTCTCACAACATTTATGTTCACAGCTGTATTTACATTGGGATTTTCCATAGCTAAAAATCTTAACCAGATGCAGCTCAGACTTCAGGGAACAAGATCTTCTATATATATGGAGCATCCATCTGAAGGTCAGATAAATGATATAAAGTCCTGTCCGTCACTTTTTGCGGCGGGAATACAGATTGATGCACAGACGGTAAGCACGGAATCAGGCAAGTACAGTTATCTGCTTCAGTATGATGATGACACGGAATTTAATGAGAATCTGAAACCTGCTATAACCGATATAAATGGCAGTTATCCGAAGGAAGAGAATGAGATAATGCTCACAAAGCAGATGCTTGACAATATGGGTATCACGTCGCCAAAGGTAGGTCAGAATGTTACTTTGGTGATGGATGGTGAGAGGAAAAATTTTGTGCTCTCAGGCTGGTACACAGGATTTGCCAAGAGCAGCGTATGCCTGGTGTCAAAGAAATATGTGGATTCCCAGGGAATAGATATGCAGAAGGATGGACGTGTCAGTATCTCCGCAAAGGAGGGCAAGGGTGATAAACTCCAAGATGAACTTGAGAAAAATGTTACTTTGAGGCAGGATCAGAAGTTTGAAGTGAAATATGATGTTCAGTCTGAAAATGGTTCAAACCGTGTTTTTATAGCTATAAGTATAGGCATTATAGCTCTTATGATACTCCTTAGTGGATATCTTCTTATATATAATGTAATGTATATATCTGTCACAAAGGATATAAGATTCTATGGAATGCTGAAGACCATCGGAGCCACGATGTCCCAGATACAGAAGATAGTGAAAAAACAGGCACTATATCTGGCTTGTATAGGAATTCCGATAGGTGTACTCCTTGGAACGGCGGTGTCATTTGGAGTTGTTCCTCTTGCTATGAACATGCTGTCGGTAGACAGGGAAGCTGCACTTTCATCGGCGGTCAGTTTCAATCCGGGAATATATGTATTTTCCGTGGTATTTGCATTTGCAACTGTATTTATAAGTGCAAGGAAACCGGCAAAATATGCCGGGAAGATATCTGCAATCGATGCTATGAAATATGCTGGAAATATATCGGGAACAAGATATAAGTCCACCAGTGGAGGAAGGCCCTGGAAGATGGCATGGAGGAATGTGTTTCGTGAAAAAAAGAGAAGTATACTTGTGTTCGCATCAATATTCATGGGTTCAGTTACATTTCTGTGTGTGAATACATTTATATCATGCATGGATGCGGACAGTTATATAGAGCACTATATTCACAATGATTATGTGCTATATGGCGACGGAGAATCAGATAACTCTAAGCCTCAGGCGACCATGGCAGATATCGCGGATCAGATGCAAAACATTCCGGGTATGGGTACTGTAGAGGTGGACAGAAGCGCAAATGTAAGACTGCCATTTGATGCTGAACTTTATGCACCGTTTATTGAGACCGAGGATGACCCGGAATCTCTTGCGACATTTTATGAGACAACGACCAACAGTGAGGCACAGTATGGGGCACCGCTGATATCGGTCAATTCAGATATGATAAAGCTCTACAACAAAACTGCCAGACAGAAGATTGATATAGATGCATTCGAAAAAGGAGAGGTATGTCTGATAGGTTATGTAGATTCCATATCAGCGTCGGAGCGGATGACGGATAAGACTCTGACACTTGTAAATGACCAGACGGGCAGGAAGAGACAGATCTCAGTCGGTGCAGCCATGATGAGAACAGAGCAGTCAGCAATCACCGCCGGATATTACTGGGTACTTGGTGGAGCTCCGGAGGCGATATTTGTGAGTGATGCGGTGATGGATGATCTGTTTCCGGATGCGGCGATCTCATGCATCATAGCAGATGCGGAGAAAGGAAAAGGATCAGAAGTGACACCATATGTACAGCGCATCGTAAAGGAAAATCCAGTCATAGCCGGGAGTGATATCAAGTCGGTGGAGGGCTCGGAATTCAAGAAGTCTATGCTGTCGCTTGAGGTGATAGGTGGTGGAATGTCGATCATATTGATACTTATCGGAGTGGTGAATTATATCAATGTCATGATCACCGGTGTATATACGAGAAAACTGGAACTGGCAGTGCTTGAGAGCGTTGGAATGACAAAGAGGCAGATACGTAATATGCTTATGTACGAGGGCATGTTTTATGGTATTATAACAACAGTACTTATTGTGACGCTTGGAAGCCTTATGATGTATGGAGCTGGCCAGCTAAGTGTGAATATAGCTGATTATGCAGTATTTCATTATCCGTATGCACTTGTTGCCGGAGTCGTTGTTGTGCTGTTTGCTATATGCATTGTGGTTCCGGCGATGGTGTTCAGACTTGTGACAAAAGATACGGTGACAAGCCGGCTGAGAGAAGCATCATAGATATTGGACAGACCGGGAGTCATGAAAATGATATGGAATCAGCATGTAATTGATAGGAGAAAGTATGAAACGTATTTTGGTTGTGGAGGATGATGTGATCATATGTGGAGGTGTGAAGCTATTCCTTGAAAAGAGGGGATACGAAGTTGAAACTGCGTACTCATGCAAGGAGGCGGATGGCTGTCTGGAACATGGCTTCGATCTGATATTGCTTGACAGAAACCTTCCCGATGGAAGGGGCCTTGACTATTGCAGAGAACTGAGAAAAAGTACAAAGGTCCCGATCATCTTCCTCACGGCAAGAGATACGGAGGCTGATATGATAGAGGGGTTCCGGGCCGGCTGCGATGACTATATAGCGAAGCCGTTTTCCGTGGAACTTCTGTATCAGCGGATAGAGGCAGTCCTTCGAAGAAGTGAAAATGCACCGGATGGGGTAAAGCGCGAACGTTTTCATTATGGGGATATGAGTGTTGACTTTGAACGGATGCAGGTGTACATATCGGATGAACCGATAAAGCTGTCCGTTACGGAATACAGGATACTGGAACTGCTGATAAAAAATAAGGGGCGCGTTCTCACAAGAGATATGATCATACAGAAGATTTGGGATGACAATGAAAATTATGTGGATGAGAACACGCTGAATGTGCATATCAGAAGACTGCGTCAGAAGATAGAAAAGGATGCCGGCAATCCGGAGTACGTGATCACGGTGTTTGGAATTGGATATACATTCGGCGAGACATAGGCAGAGGTAGATAACAGAGATAATATGGATAAATATATTGAAAACTATGGTAAATATACGAAGAGAGTGAGGATGCTGTATGTATGCTCACTTCTTTTGTTTGTGTTTTTAGCAGTATTTGAGTATGTATGTTCAGAAAAAATATTTGCGGCCATAGGCGCACTGGCGTGTGGTGTAGTTATGTATGTTGTCATAAAGTTGCTGCAGAAGGCAGATGATGACTTTATTTCGGAGGTCGTGGCAGCTATGTCGGATCTTCTGGACAATCTCTCTGAGCTGAAACGGCAGCAGGTATTTCCGGAAAATGATGACTCGCTGGTATCAAGGCTGCAGAGCAAGGTTGACAAGATAATCGATGCACTGAAGCTTCAGAATTCCAGAGAGAGGCTGGAGCATGAGAATATTAAGGGGCTGGTATCGGATCTTTCCCATCAACTGAAGACACCAATATCGAACCTGAGGATGTACACGGATTTTCTGAAAAATCCGGATATAAGTGATGATGAGCGTACTAGGTACTTGCAAGTCCTTGAACTGGCGGTGGAGCGCTTGTCATTTCTCTCGGAGAGTATGATAAAGGTATCCAGACTGGAAAGCGGACTTATCAATCTCGATGTGAAAAGCCAGAGTATAAATGACACTGTGCTGCAGGCAGTGAAAGATGTATATGTGAGTGCGAAAAACGCCGATATAACTATCAGATACGATGAACAGGTGAAATGTGATATACAGCATGACAGAAGATGGACTGCGGAAGCGTGTTTCAATCTTTTGGATAATGCGATAAAATACGGAAAAACTGGAAGTGAGATAGTCCTGTCGGTCAGAAAACTAGGGCTCACGGTTGAAATCAGTGTGACAGATGAGAATGAACCAATAGGAGAGGATGAGCGTACACATATATTTGAGAGGTTTTACCGTGGCAGAAATTCCGGTGACAAGGATGGTGTTGGAATAGGCCTTTATCTGTCAAGGGAGATCATAGAAAAACAGGGCGGAATGTTAAGTGTTATTCCCCAAAAGGGCGGTAACAAGTTCGTGATCGTGCTGCAGAGCCGATGAATGGAATAATGGCATGATTATATATAAAGGAGTACATATGATTTACACATACCCGGATTATTATAAGAAATTCAATTGTATAGCGGACAAATGCCCGGACACATGCTGCGGCAAATGGCAGATAGTGATAGATGATGATTCGTTGGAAAAATATGAGGATTATAATGGTGAGTACAGGGATGAGCTGCGCCGCAAGGTAAATTGGAAAGAAGGCGTTTTCAGACACGGCAGAAGTGGAAAGTGTGCATTTCTGCGGGATGATATGCTATGTGACATGTATATACATATGGGTAAGGAAAGCCTTTGTACCACCTGCAGGGAATATCCGAGACATACGGAGGAATTCGAGAACGTGCGCGAGGTTTCGTTATCACTTTCATGTCCTGAGGTGGCACGTATACTGATGAACATCACGGACAAGGTGACATTTGTGACTGAGGAAGATGACGAGGACGAGGTGTTCGATGATTTTGATTATTTCCTGTACTCCAATCTGGAGGATATCCGGGAGGCGATACTGAATGTCATTCAGGACAGAAGTGTGAACATCCGGAACAGAATAGAGCGGGTGATTCAGATCGGTGCGTCGGCTCAGAGACACTATGACGAGGGCGATCTGGTCATGTGGGATGAGACAGATGAGCAGGATAAGCCACAGATCCACGGAGACCATGAAGAGTATATGTTACTTCAGAAGCAGGCTATGTTTCTCATTGAAGATCTTGAACTTTTGTATGATGACTGGGAGGATGTGCTCATAGAGTCGCAGGAGCTTTTGTTTGGTGGGGGCGAGGAAACATTTACGGAGAATCGGAGACTGTTTGAAGCTTGGTGGAGAAGTAACTGCGAGGTTACAGGATGTCATCTTGGACAGAAATCGGATATTGCTGAGAGTGTTGTGACTGAGGACAATGTGATTGAGGGTGAGCATCGCATGACGATGGACATATTCCTTGAACAGATCATAGTCTACTTCATCTCGATATACCTTCTCGGCGCAGTGTACGACGATAATATATCCGGCAAGGTAAACGCATGCGTCGGACATGCGGTTGAACTCTATATGCTGCTCATGGCTAGATGGCTCAGAAATGGTGAGACTTTGTCGGCGGATGATCTCATAGAGCTCTCTTACAGATATTCCAGGGAGATAGAGCATTCGGACGAGAATCTTGAACAGGTTGAGGTTCTAGATTGGTTTGGTCTGTAAATAAAAAAGCAAGCATCGTTATATCAGAAACAGGTGCTTGCTTTTGGTCATGTGTGGGAATAGTTATATTTTCTCAAGATCCTTATACTGCTCCAGTGCAGGACTTTCGTCGCCGACATACCAGTAGTCGCAGCAATCACCGCCAAGAGCCTCGGTCTGTGTACGGATCAGGCGGGCGTGCATGACCTCCGCAAGGTAGTGGTCAGTTCTGCACAGATAAGGGAGCAGATCTGCATAGCCGTGCTCCTTCGCATGCTTGGCTATAGGGCAGCCGATCAGATGGAAGCAGAACCCTTCAGTCCTGCCATCTGGGTTGATCTCAACTTTCCAGCTATCCATCCATTCTCCTTTAGCCTGGTGTTCCTGTTGCATTTTGTTGAACTTCACATAGGTTTTTTCAAATACTTTGTATGGCCAGTTGCTCTTGTTGCCATTGACAATTTTTCCAAGGAATTTCATCTTCTCAGTAGATTCCCGTTTGATCGTGAGAAGAACCTCGCCGTCAAGCCTGTGATCGCTTGCCTCATAAAATGATATGATGGTGAACCAGTCATACATATTGGCCGCCATCATATTTTTGCCGAGATCCGGCATGTCCCTGCGCATAAATTCCCTGTAATATTCATCAGCCTTTTTGAATATACCATCCGCCTCGGACGGAAGATTCTCTTTGCAGTATTTTTCGTAAAGCTTTGCATAGCTCGATACTGAATATGCCCGTTTCATCTCATTTACCTCCCATAACTTGATGCCAGTCTATTAGAATCCGCAGTGGTGGGGCTGACAAATCCAATTTAACTATTGGGTTAGAATATACTAACTGAATAAATTTTATCATATAAAGTTCAGGATAACAAACAATAATGTATTGAAAATTTTTGTTAGGTTGGGGAAAATCTATATCTATAGAAAAAACAATATAAAAACATTTATATATAGTAAAATTAAATAATATAGTAATGACATTTAATGGTAAATATGATATAGTTTGTTATTATATTATTAAGTAGTCGTGGGTATTGAGGTAAAGTTAAAAAATGATGGATAATCAAGTATTATCAGTCATTTAGGGGAAAATGGGAGGAAGAATACCATGAATAAAACAAAATGTTTATATATATCATTGGGGGTTCTTGCTATAATCGCTACCATAGTGGGATTTAGAGCATATAATAATATATGGGTTGGAGTGCTTTCAGCAGTTATAGTTGTAATTCCATCTATATATTCGGTAATTCCACTTATTATTGAACAACACAAATCAAAGAATGCTAGAAAAAATAGATTGACTGAATCAATATTTACTGATAGAAAAAACGATTTAGAGGATATCATCCGCATTTTAAACATTAATGAACATTGTGTTGAAATAGCAGGAAACGAAGAACAATGCGGAAAAAGTTGGATGGCTAAAAGACTGTGTGATTTTATTAATAATCCTAAGGATTCAGAATTTAAAAATATACAGTACAAATGTCAATATATAAAGGCAGATTATTTGGATATGGATAGTTTAACAGCTAAAGAATTTGACAAATATTTTATAGATAATATTATTACAAGTAAGAATGTATTAATCTTTGATAATGTTGAAAAAATTAGTGCTATTTTAGACAAACAAAAACAGTTCCATTTTCAAATGATTTATATTTTAAAAAATAAAATTAATTTAGCACTGACAACACATACTATGTCTGAATTTCCACAAAATAATATTAATGAATTGCAAAATAAAATAAGCAAAATATATCCTAATATTAGTACACTTACACAATTTGAAATCAATACACTTTTCCAATTAACAGATGGAAATATTGGACGAATCACAGCATTGCTTAGTGAACAAAAAGGTGTATCATGGATTAAAGATATATCAAATAAAACACCAACTGAATATGAAAAATGTCTTCATAAGATAGAAATAGATATTATTGTAGGAAAGTATCAAATAGCTAGAGATAATTTGAGAAAGTTCGAGGTGGAATATAAGAATAATTTTAGTAATAATATGCATTTAACCTATAAATATAACCTTATACTTTCAAACTGCGAGCATATGTTAAACCAATATGAAACAGCACTAGCAACATTATCTATTATTGAAATACCATCATATAAAAAATATAATCAAAAATATGAAATTGAATTACATAAGGCACATTATAATAAGCACCTATGGCATTGTAATGAAGCACTTGAAATATTAGACAGTATTAAAGACAATTCTTTTGCAGCTTTAGTTGATTCACTTGGTATCTTGGCAGCTAAATATTTTATAAATGATTTAAGCGTTCCATATTCTTCCGATGATTCACTTAAAGAATTTAAAAAGAAATTTTTCAATGCATCAAATAGTTCTTTGAATTGTACTGATTTTGACAATTATAAATTAAAACGCTATAAACCGATATTTATTTTCTATGATAAAAAGCCGTCAAAAGAAGAGATGTTAATTCAATGCATTGATGAAGTTATTAAAGTATATGAGGGAGAAAATAATCGACTAAGGGCAAATGCGTATTTTATTAAAGCTGAAATATATAGATTGTATAAACAATATGACAAATCTGTGATTGAATACAAACATTGCATGGATGTAACTATCGATAATAATATTCGTCTTCAAACTAATTTGATTATGTATTATTTAATCAAAGTAAAGGGACTTAATTTGGATTATGAATTAATGCCTGATAATGAAATTAATAATTTATGCCAAGATAATGCATATTCTTGTATAGTGCGGCATAGGATAAGAAATATTGAATTAGGGGATCCAAATGCCGCAGAAATACAAGAACAAATAGATACAAGAATTATGCCTATTTTATAGATATATCCTCAAATGTGAAAGCTGGGGTTTTCAATAAAATTAATTTATTTCTGTAATATATAATATCTTTCTCATTATGGTTTTTTATAGCATATAATAGTTGTGCCAGCATTTTAACATCACCAAATTTCCAATTATAGCGAGCAATTTCCTGAGTACCTATTCTTATGCCATCATTAGCAAATAAACGTTTATGTTTTTTATTTAATGTAATATTATAGTTTTCAGCTGTTTGATAAAATTCATTAGTATCTAAACTATTCATCAAAATAAATAATTGATGCGTATATGTATATTTGTTACTTTTCAATTTTGCAATATTAAAACCTAAATTAGAAAGTTCTTCAGCAAGTTGATTTGCTATTTTTACAGTTAAATTTTGATAGGATTTTCCAAAATTTTCTTGTTCAATAAGTGCAAGTAATAAAGCCGCTATATGATTTGGTTGAGTATTTCTTAAATAATTGGGAGTAATATTTTTTTGCAGTTGTTGTTGGTAATTACTACAATTGGTCATAATAAGTCCACATGCAGGTGCAGGTAATGTTTTGTGTGTGCCACCAATTAATACTATATTATTGATATATTCTAAGGGATTTTCCAACACCCCAGCGGCAATAAGACCAAGAGTTTGTGTTCCATCATAAATAATTCCCATTGAATCAGGTAATGATATTTTAGACATATCAGGTGGATTAATAATATCTGACTGACAGAATATTAAGAATTTGTATAATCCAGATTTACATAAATTATTTAATTCTTTGTAATTAATTTGATAATTATCATAATCATAAGGAATTGCTTCATAATTAACGCCAAGTTTTTCTAGAATAATAGGTATAGAGGCATGACCACCTTGATCTGGAGTGGTTATAAGAACGGAGTCAGTATTCTTTAATAGCGACATTGCACATATGGTAAAACAATTAATTCCTGTCACTGTATCTGCATTAGTATACTTAGCATTAAATAATAGCTGACATTCTTTCTTTAATAATTCATTTAATCTAAATACATATGTTCCTCCGATAAAAGAATTAGTGCCATTTGAATCTACAAATGAATATTTCCCTTCATAATTAGAAATTAGTGCCTGTTTAGAAAAATCAGAAATGTATGTTTCAGCTGCACAAAGTGGAATTTTATTCTTTTCAAATTCATTCAATTCTCTACATAGTTCTTTATATTCTTCAAGTATCTCGCTCATTTGCATTCCTCCCATTTTCCCCTAAATGACTGATAATACTTGATTATCCGTATAAATACCACCGCTGCCGAGGTTGATTAAAGGCGCAAAATGAAAACAAAGCATATCCCTCGAAAGATAATATGCTTTGCTTACATAACTAAATATTAAAATTATTTCTCGGATGTTTAGTTGCCAAAATACTTCGCTGTTTAGCCAACGCAACGTGAGTATAAATCTCAGTGATGTTGATGGAGCTGTGCCCCAGCATTTCCTGAATATAGCGGATGTCCACATCAGCTTCCAGCAGACTGGTTGCAAAAGTATGTCTGAACATATGTGGAGTTATGTGTAGATCGATTGCGGCAAGAGCGGTATATTTATTTATCATTCTGCGGACAGTCTGATCGGTCAGTGACCGACCGGATTGATTTGCAAAGAAGTGATTGCAATTCATTATCTCGGAATGAAAATCAACTTCATATTTGTTCAGTATACTTATGACAGACGGATTTCCTATCTGAAGTCGGCGCTCTTTATCACCCTTGCCATATATAAGGATGCTTCCATCGTACAGGTTGATATCGTTGACTTTCAGCGCACAGAGTTCAGAAATTCGCATGCCGGTTGCAAATAAAAGTTCAATAACGGCTGCGTCTCTCAGAGAATTCCTTCTTTGATAGATAGTTTTGGCACAATTAAGCTGTTCATAAATGGTGGACAAAATTGTTTCAACGGTGTGAAGTGGAATGGTCTTGGGTAATATTACGGGCTCTCGAAATTTGATCTGCAGTTTATTGAACGGATTTCTATCCAGGATTTCCTTGTATTCAAGATAGTGAAAAAATGCTTTTGCAGATGCAATTTTACGTTTTACGGTCTTGGGCTTGTATTTATTATGAAGTTCACCGATGTAATCCTCCAATATACTGGTGGAAACGTTGGTGATGTCAGATGAGCAAAGATAGTCTGAGAATTGCTTTAGATCGATCTTATACGCTTTCAGAGTTTTTTCATCAAGGCATTTCTGTTTACCACAGTATTCCAAATAGTTTTTTATCAATATTTGCATGTTGTCCATAGTTGATCTCCTTTGTATGTATTTGTCAGAATTATATGGTACAGGAAAAATGTAGGAAAGTAATTGAGACTGCTAAATATGGCGTAAATAATAAAAAATACGGGAATCAAGTAGTGCTTAAGGTGTAACTATGATAAAATTATTATGGTAATTGTGAAGATATCAAACATGTTCGTGAAGATGGAAGTGAATATTGGAGTGTGAGAGAACTTGGCCCGGCACTTGATTATGTACAGTGGAGAAATTTTGAAAAGGTAATAAAAAGAGCGATGATTGCATGTGAGAATAGTGGACATAGGGTTTCTGACGATTTTGCTGAGGTCAGCAAAATCGTTGAAGCAGGAGTTACGTCGAAACCAACAAGAGATTACGAATTATCCCGATATGCATGTTATTTGGTAGTACAGAATGGAGATCCACGTAAGGAAGTCATAGCTTTAGGTCAGACATATTTTGCAATACAGACATACAGACAGGAAGTCGCTGATCATTTTAATGAGTTGGATGAGGATAATAGGAGACTGGTGGTTCGGGGCGATATCAAGCAGTGGAATCAGATGTTGGCAGAGACTGCTCATAATGCTGGAGTAATAACAAATGAAGAATTTGCTTTTTTCCAAAATGCAGGTTATATGGGTCTGTATGGAGGACTTGATGTAGACGATATCCATTCAAGAAAACAGTTAGAAGTTGGGCAAAAAATACTTGACTATATGGGAAGTACGGAGTTGATCGCAAACTTGTTTCGTATATCTCAGACAGAAGAAAAGTTGAGGAAAGACAAAATACAAGGCGCTGATAAGGCAACATCAGTTCATTATAATGTTGGAAAAGAAGTGCGCACTGCCATAGAAAAGATTGGTGGCACGATGCCTGAAGATCTTCCAACGCCAGAAAAAAGTATTCAACAGATCGAGAAAGAACAAATGGAACGATTAAAGTTGAAGGCGAAGAAAGGAAAGCTAATGCTTGATGAATGAGCGCTGGACTATTTGGCGATATTGGAAAGCACAAGCATTATATGTCCTGACCAGACATTTACCCAGAATTTACTTTCAGATGGTGTTGACATTTACAGAAATAAGACTAGTATATGTTCGATATGAAGTATGATATGGGAGGATAGATATGGGCAGTTATGTAATATCGGACATCCACGGATGCTATGACGAGCTGATCCGGATGCTTGAGAAGATAAATTTAGAGGACAGTGACACTCTGATATGTGCGGGAGATTATGTAGATAAGGGACCAAAGAACGCCGAGGTACTGAAGTGGATAATGAATGTTCCGCCAAATGTCATTCTGCTACGGGGAAATCATGATGAGGACTTTGCACAGAATATAGAGGCGATGAGGATCATCAGCTACAAAATGGATCTTGACAGGGATAGCCTGCAGAACACGAAAACTTTGTACCAGTCGATGAAAAAGCTTGCGAAAAAAGATGCCAGCGTAAAGTTTGACCGCTGTGAGACGGTATATGAGCTGATAGAAGCCGGATATACTTTCTCGCAGTTATGTGCATGGGCGGACCGGATAAAGAACATGCCGTATCTGTATGAAACGAAAGTGTCTGGCAGAACATGCATAATAGTCCATGCCGGATACATCAGGAGACTTGATACGCCGGAACTTAAGGCCAGGTACAGCTCAAGGGAAGAGTTCTATATGAATGCCAGGGGAGATGGATTTACTGATGGCGGTATCATGCACGGCATGGTTGTGGCGGGGCATACTCCTACGACCAAAGAGGAAGAATTTGCATATAATGATGGACGGGTATTTCGAAGGTATGACAAAGAGCGGGACTTTTTGTTCTATGACATAGACTGTGGATGCTGGATGAGAAACATAGGAATAAAGAACGCAAGACTTGCATGTTTCAGGCTCGAGGATGAAAAGACGTTTTATGTGTGAGGTTGTGAAGTCCTGAATTAGTGGACTTCACAAATTTTTCACAAAATTTATTAGCACTCGGTATTGACGAGTGCTAACAAAAGTGGTATAACATAATCAGTCAAAGGAAAGAGCTTCTAAATAGAAATTAACGATAAGCCTTGAAGCGATCCTTTGAAAAGGAAACGAAATTATTAACATGTATATACCTGATGCGATAAAGGCAGAGGGGATAGATATTGGAAGGAGAGATGACTTATGTTAATGCCTAGTATTATTGGAGATAGCTTTTTAGATGATTTCTTTGGATATCCTGAGAGGACTTATGCAGCACCAAAGCAGACTCAGATGAATGGATTTATGCAGGCTGATGTAGCCGAGAGTGAGGATGCATACACAGTTGAGATGAATCTCCCAGGAGTTAAGAAAGAGAATGTGAAGATAGAGCTCAAGGATGGATACCTGATCGTGAACGCTTCTACAAAGAGTGAGACTACAGAGGAGGATAAGAGGACAAAGTATATCCGCAAGGAGCGTTACAGTGGCTCAGGCAGCAGAACCTTCTATGTTGGCAAGGATCTGACTCAGGAAGATATCAAAGCCAAGTTTGAAGACGGAGTGCTTAAGCTCACAGTTCCAAAGATTGAGAAGAAACCGGAAGAGCCAAAGTCAAAGTATATAACAATTGAATAATATACGATAGACAGATTACTTTCATTTGTATATAAAAGTCCGGCGCAGGAACCTCCCTCCTGTGCCGGATTTTTTGTGGAAACCCCATGGGGACGGAGGTACCTGACCCCTCCGTCCCCATGGAGTACCGGAGGTACCTGACCCCTCCGTCCCCGCGGGGATTGTTGATTGACAACCTTAACTCACAGATTATAATGGGAATAAGCATAATTACAAATAAGACAAGGAGATGTATGACATGAGATACAAGGCAGCGATATTTGATATGGATGGAACAATACTCAATACTCTGGAGGACCTGACAGACAGTACAAACTATGCTCTTGCTCATCATGGATTCCCTGAGAGAACTATAGATGAGGTTAGAAGATTTGTTGGGAATGGCATACGAAAGCTCATTGAGAGAGCTGTGCCGGCGGGAACTGATGTGGCAACGATAGATAAGGTGTTTGATACATTTGCTTCTTATTATAAGGAGCACAGTGCCATCAAGACCAGACCATATGACGGAATACATGATGCCATCGCAAAGCTCAGGGCAGCAGGTGTGAAGACTGCGGTTGTGTCCAACAAGGCGGATTTCGCAGTCCAGGATCTGTGTGTTGACTATTTCCCGGGAATGTTTGATTTCGCACTTGGTGAGAAGTCTGGCATAGCAAAGAAACCGGCACCTGACATGGTGGAGGAGTGCCTCAGAACGCTTGGTCTTGAGAAGAAGGATGTCGTATATATAGGTGACTCTGACGTGGATCTTGCCACAGCAAGAAATTCTGGAACGAATGTCATCATGGTTGGCTGGGGATTCAGAGACGAGGAGTTCATCATGAGCCTTGGAGCACCATTTGTCATTCATGAACCACAGAAGATAGTTGACATAATACTGGGAGAGTAGCGGATGCTGACTTATTCATTTGATGACAGGGGGATGGATTTCCTCTATGAACATTTGTACAAAGAGATAAAAAATGACATATTGATGGGAAATCTTAAAGCCCATGAGAAACTGCCGTCAAAGAGGGCACTTGCAGCTCATCTGAATGTGAGCGTGGTCACTGTGGAGAATGCCTACAGCCAGCTTCTTGCGGAGGGGTATATTTATTCCAAGCCGAAGAGCGGGTTCTATGTGTGTGACGTGAAGGCCGAGGATGCGGATGTTGTGGGAGTGCGCAATGCCTACTATGCCAGTGAATATAAGGGTGGTACAGAAGGTTCCGTAATGAAAGATAATGCAAGGCAGAACATGACCTCAGATGAATCGGACGTTGCATACTTGCGCGGAATACGATCGGAAGACCATGTGACAGAGCATTCTCATGTGATCAGGGATCACGCAGAATCCCCTGGCCAGAACAGGTTCTTTGCCGACTTTGTAAACAATTCCACCCTCAGTGAGAACTTTCCATTTTCGACATGGACGAAGCTCATGAGGGAGACGATGATGGATGATCGGGAAAAGCTTATGAAGAGATCACCGTCTGGTGGTATATTTGAACTCAGAAAGGCCATTGCGGATTATCTCTATCAGTTCAGGGGGATGTCTGTAAGCCCGAACCAGATCATAGTCGGCGCGGGAACGGAATATCTGTATGGTCTTATCATACAGCTTCTCGGCAGGGACAGCGTATACGGTGTGGAGAATCCGGGATATCAGAAGATACAGCACATATACGATGCATATCAAGTGAAATGCTGTTATATAGACATGGATGAGAGCGGTGTCAACATAGATTCGCTAGAGCGGTCCGGGGCTGATGTGGTGCATATATCACCGTCACACCATTTCCCTACGGGAACTGTCACTCCGGCGAGCAGGAGATATGAACTGCTGGGCTGGGCGGCAAAGCAGGAGGGCAGATATATCATAGAGGATGAATATGACAGTGAATTCCGTCTGGTTGGAAATCCAATCCCGGCGCTTCAGAGTATAGACGCATCTGATAAAGTCATTTACATGAATACATTTTCAAAAAGTTTGTCATCAACCATACGAATAAGCTACATGGTATTGCCAATACCGCTCATGGTAAGGTATAATCATGTACTAAGCTTTTATGCGTGTACGGTGTCGAATTTTGATCAGTATACACTCACAAGGTTTATCCAGGAGGGGTATCTGGAAAAGCACATCAACAGGATGAGAAAGTTTTACAGGAACAGCAGGGACAGGATACTCGGTTGTATCAGGAGTCACAGGCTGTATCCACAGGTAACGATAAAGGAAGAGAATGCAGGTCTTCATTTCCTTATGGAGATCGACACGTCATACACGGACAGAGAGATGGTGGACAGGGCTGCCGCGGCAGGAATCAACATATCCAGCCTCAGCCAGTACTGCCACGGAAAAGAGCAGGAGGACAGCCACACACTGGTTATCAATTATTCGGGCATAGAAGAAGACATAATAGAGGAAGCCTGTGACAGACTTCTTGAGAGTGTGGTGTGCTTGACGACATAGCATGCAGACGCCGCGCGGAGCGCATTTCATGCGTTTGCAGGAATTTTTCGTAAGGAGGACAACGGATGAAGATATCATTTGATTCACTTGAGGAGCAGAATATTCAGAACTTTAAGGGCGGCGAAGGCGTATTCAAGCCACGCATGCACGTAGGCAATTACAACAAGATCATGAGGGCAACACTTCCAGCCGGAAGTTCTATAGGACTTCACACACATGACACCAACAGCGAAATTATATTTATCATCTCAGGAGTTGGGACCATGGAGTATGACGATACCATGGAGATACTCAATCCGGGCGACTGCCATTATTGCCCACCGGGACACAGCCATAGTCTGAAGAACAACGGCGATGAGGATCTGGTGTTCTATGCTGTAGTGCCAGAGCACAATTAGAAGAGAATAATATAAGAAAATAAAAAAGAGGTTCTCCCAATCAATGTAACTGGAATATATCTGGAATTCCGGGTGCGCATCAGAATGTGGAGACCTCTTTTTTATTTGTTATCAAGTGATTAACTTGATATATATGCGTTAATTCATGTCACATCTAGAAAAGTTGCAGATAAATGTGGTGTTTCGCGTCAGGCTGTAGCAAAATGGGAGAAAGGTATTAACTTTATAATACTATCACTGGATAGACTGTTTTAATGTAGTTTACATAAATTTTACGTGCCTGCATATTGAAAAATACGATACAAAATGCTAGTATAATAGCAAATTTATGGTGATGAAATTTAAGCCAGTAGATACACAAGAAATGTGTCTGCTGGCTTTTCTTGCTTTTTACATGGATTTTACATTTCGTTTACTGCATGTGGATAGCGGCCCTTTCATTATGTGGATATGCTTGTTTAAGATGAGATTTATATAAGGAGGAAAGAAACACAGTGGACGAAAGAGTTAAGATAGTATTTGGGTTGCTGGGAGGACTTGCCATGTTCCTATATGGAATGAACAGCATGAGCGATGCACTTCAAAAGGCAGCAGGAGAAAGGATGAAGAGAATATTGGGATTTCTTACCAAGAATCCTTTGATGGGAGCTTTGGCGGGAGCACTTGTAACCGCAGTTCTCCAGAGCAGTTCGGCGACTACGGTCATGGTCATCGGATTTGTAAGTGCAGGACTCATGAGTCTGCCACAGGCTATATCGGTAATATTTGGAGCAAATATAGGAACGACCATGACGGCACAGCTTATGGCGTTCAAGATCAGCAATTACATATATCCGATCATATTCATAGGCTTTATTATGAACTTTGTGTTCAAGAAGGAAAAGATCAGAAATGTTGGTATGGTCATATTCTCATTTGGACTTCTCTTTGAAGGTATCGAGGTCATGGGTGGTGTTATGAAACCACTTGCCAGCAGTGCGATATTTGTGGATCTGATGGGCAAGGTGTCAGAGATACCGGTTCTCGGAGTTGTACTTGGCGCAGTTATGACCTTGGTTGTACAGAGTAGTTCGGCGACCATTGCGGTACTTCAGAACTTTGCGTCACAGCCTGGACCTGACGGAATACATAGTGTCATAGGTCTGGCAGGGGCGATACCTATCCTTTTCGGAGATAACATTGGAACAACTATCACAGCGCTTCTGGCATCCATAGGACAGTCCAAGAATGCCAAGAGAACAGCTATCGCGCACAGTACATTCAATATCACAGGAACCATACTTTTCATGTTCCTTATAAGACCGCTGGCTGCATTTGTGCAGTGGATATCACCAAAGGGGGATGAACTTGACATCATATCAAGGCAGATAGCAAATGCGCATACCACGTTCAATGTCGCATGTACACTTATCTGGCTGCCTCTGATACCTGTTATGGTGAAGATAGTGAAGTTTATCATCAGGGGTGAGGACAAGAAAAATTCAGAGGGCTTTGTAGCCAAGTATCTTGATGATAAAGCTATGTCACAGCCTGCGGCAGCTATCTACATGGCTGCAAAGGAGATATCAAGACTGTCGGCTCATGCGGGCAAGATGATAGAGGCTATGAAAAATGCTATAGAGAAGAGAAATATTACAGATATCCGAGACAAATATGTGGATGAGCATGATAAGGTCAAGGAGCTTCAGGATATAATAGTTGATTTCATCACAAAGCTGATATCAAGCGGTAACCTTACTGAGAAACAGGCAGAGCAGGCGGCAGGACTCGTGGTAGTCAGCAACAATATAGAGCGTATAGCAGACAGGTGCGATGAGGTGGATGGTCTGTATAAAAAGATCCTGGACAATGGACAACTGCTGTCGGATGCTGCGATAACCGACCTGACAGCCTGTATGGATATGACGGAGAAACTTTTCAGTGAGTCAATGAATGCGATAATTACGGGAGACAGCGAAACTCCTGACAAGGTTGCTGCAGACAAGAAGAAGATAAGAAAGCTCCAGAGACAGGCAGGCAAGGCTCATCTCGCAAGAGTCAAGAAAAACACCTGTGTGAGAAGCCTGACAGCGGATTATTCGTCACTCCTTTACAGCATGGACCGTATGGCGGACAACTGCATATCCATTGCGGAAGAGGCAATCGACGATTTCACATTTGACAAACTTGATATAGAGAATATGGATAGCGACAGTGAAGTCATGGTGAAGGCAGGTGCTCAGGCATGACAAAATACAAATGTGAATGAACGTATATTGACAGGCATATAGACAGGAGCTGCAAAAGGGCTGGATACTGGAAAATGATTACCACAATAAGGAACAGCAACTTGCATGGGTGCATATAATGAGTCTGCTCCTATGATGAGAGGGATAGTCATATGGCTATCCGTCTTGTTGTGTATGTATAGAATAAAACAGATAGAAAGAGGACAGGCAATTGGTAAACTGGCTGATCAGACTGATAAGAAAAATAAAGAACAGAAAAGGAGAATATGAAGAAATGGCACAGGATACAAATATAAGTACAATAAAGGGCGTATACGTCAACAGAGAGATTTCATGGCTCAAGTTTAATGAGCGTGTGCTGGAGGAGGCACAGAATGAGAATTCACCGCTTTGCGAGAAATTGTCATTTCTGGCAATATATCAGTCAAATCTTGATGAATTCTTCATGGTGAGAGTTGGTTCTCTGGAGGATCAAAAGCTTCTGACCGGAGATCAGAGGGAGAACAAGACAAAGCTCAGCCCACAGGAACAGATTGATGCGATCCTTGAGAATGTCACAAAGCTCAATGCGATCAAAGACAACATATATGAGAACCTCATGAAAGATGTTGAGACGGAGGGCTTTAGACTGGTGCGTTATGCAGATCTGTCAAAGGCTGACGCAAAGTATCTTGACAGTTATTTTGCGCAGGAGATACTTCCGCTGCTCTCAGTGATGATCGTTGGAAGAAAACAGCCGTTCCCATTCCTCAAGAACAGAGAGATATATGCCCTTGCCATACTTGAAAGAAAGGGCAAGAAGAAACTCGGCATCATACCTTGTGAGAGTGGCATGCTTCCAAGGCTTGTGGCACTTCCGGGCGTGCCGGGAACCTATATACTTTTGGAGGAACTTATCCTTCACTATGCTCCAGGGCTTTTCAAGGGCTATAAGGTTCAGGAGAAGACCCTCATGAGGATTACCAGAAACGCAGACATCGATGTGAGCAAGGTGTATGATGAAGACCTCAACTACAGAGATCAGATGGAACAGGTGGTTAAGCTCAGAAAGAAACTTGCTCCGGTCAGAATAGAATTTACAAGAGATATATCTCAGAAGATGGTTGGGGAGGTGTGTGATTACTGCGAGCTTGACGAGAAACATGTATTTTATTCAAAATCTCCGCTGGATCTGTCGTTTGTATTCCAGATACAGGATAAGCTTAGGGACAGACAGGAGCTGTTCTTTGAGAAGAGAGTGTCACAGCAGTCACCGGATCTTGATGTGATGAAGCCGCTTATACCTCAGATACTTGAGAAGGATGTGCTTCTCTCATATCCGTATGAGAGCATCAGACCGTTCCTGAATCTCCTTCAGGAGGCAGCAAGAGATCCAAAGGTAAATGCAATCAGGATGACTTTATATCGTCTTGCGAAGAACTCCAAGGTTGTGGAAGCACTTGTGGAGGCTGCAGAGAATGGTAAGCAGGTTGAGGTACTTGTGGAACTCAAGGCAAGATTTGATGAGGAAAATAATATAGAGTGGAGCCGTACCCTTGAGGACGCGGGCTGCCATGTTGTGTATGGCGTTGACGGACTCAAGGTTCATTCAAAGCTCTGTCTCATAACCAGAAAAGACGGAGGCAGGATCCAGTACATAACACAGATAGGAACGGGTAACTACAATGAGAAGACATCGAGACTCTACACAGATCTGTCACTTATGACTGCAAATGAGGCTATTGGTAAGGATGCTATGAAAGTGTTTCAGTCAATCCTCATTGGCAATACAGTCAGCCATGCTGATCACTTGCTTGTGGCTCCTGAATGCCTGCAGGCTCCGGTTCTCAAGATGATAGATGATGAGATTGCCATAGCAAAGGACGGTCAGTCTGCTTATATCGGAGTTAAGATCAATTCTCTCACTGACAAAAAGATCATCGACAAGCTGGTTGAGGCATCAAAGGCGGGAGTGAAGGTTGAACTTATAGTCAGAGGAATATGCTGTCTGCTGGCAGGGATCCCCGGCGAGACGGAGAACATACATATAAGAAGTATTGTCGGACGCTTCCTTGAGCACTCAAGAATATATATGTTCGGAACCCCTGACAGAGACAAGATATATATAGCTTCAGCAGATTTTATGACACGTAACACTCTCCGCCGTGTGGAGGTCGCTACACCTATATACGATGATAAGATCAAGCAGCGTATCAGAGACATGTTTGGGCTTATGATGAAGGACAACATGCAGGCACGCATACAGCAGCCTGATGGCACCTACTTGAAACAGAACCGTGATGTGGAAGAGATAAACTCACAGGAACAGCAGTATGCAGATGCCTATGAGAGGGCACGTCAGTAGGCGCATTGCATAGTGAGACTGCGAAAAAGTAGCAAAGGCATTTGCTTTATGCGGTCAGATATGTTAGAATCTGTAAAAATCAAAGATAAAAATAACGTGCAGATTACGGACCGAAAAGGATAACGACTGTGCATGCTTTGGCATGCCGGCTGTTATCCTTTTTGTGTTTTATAGTGATTGCGGATAAGGAGAAGTGCATGTATCTGATGATAGACAATTTTGATTCATTTGTGTATAACCTGAAGGCGTATTTCGAGGAAATGGGAAGATGTGTGACCGTAAAAAGGTGCGATCGGATATCTCTGCATGATGTGGAAGATCTGGAGCCGGAGGGCATAATACTTTCACCGGGACCTGGGCGGCCATGGGAGGCAAAAATGTGTGTGGATGTTGTGAACATGTATAAGGGAAAGATTCCGATACTTGGAGTCTGCCTTGGACATCAGATACTTGGGTATTGTGCGGGCGCCATTGTTGAAAAAGGAAAGATGCCAATGCATGGAAAGGTGACAGAGATACATACCTGTGGAACAGGTCTGTTCGCGCGGCTGCCGGAAAGCTTTAATGTCACAAGGTACCACTCATTGGTAATAAATGGCAGTAGTCTGCCGGATGATTACCAGGTGGATGCTGTATCCGAGGATGGTGCAGTTATGGGAATATCACACAGAAGGCTGCCGTTGTACGGGGTGCAGTTTCACCCGGAAGCGGTACTTACGGAGTATGGTCATGATATATTGTATAATTTTTGTATAGCGGCGGAGAAGTTTAATTGCAGATAAGGAGTCATATATGAGAAATATGAGGCGAGTGCTAAAAAAACTTGACAGATATGTGTGTGCAGCTGATGTTTTTGAAATATATGAGGATGAGACAGGAATAGCATTTCTTGACTCATCCCTTGTGAATAATCTGGGACACTATTCGATCATCGGGAGATGCCCGTATCTCAGGCTTGTTAAGAATGGGGATGCATTTGAGGTTAATGGAGATTCTGAAAAGGATATAACATTTGAAGAATATATGAGACAGTATCTTGTACAGCATATGGATAAGAGTTCGGAGGATTTGCCGATCGTATCAGGAGCGATAGGGTATGTATCCTACGATTATGGAATGGATAGGATGGGGCTTGATTCCATCAATGAAGATCTTGTGTCTGTTCCAGAGGCAGTCATGACATTCTATGACTGTTTTGTTGTTGAAGATTGCTTAAAAAAAGAGACATATCTTGTGGCAAATGGGATGACAGGTGATGCACAGTCAAATATTGATGTAATGGAGAATGATATAGAGAAGTATTGCAGCAGGGATGATCGCGAAAGTGGGAATATAATTGACAGGACAAGTGAAGATGTACAAAAGAGGAAGAAGTATAACTTGAATGTGTACGAAGAATGCAGCAGAGAAGAGTATGAGGACTCTATAAGAAGGCTGAAGGATTATATAACAGAGGGGGATGTATATGTTGCAAATATGACAAGGCATATAGTTGTCGACAGCGAAAAAAAGCCTCTGGACGTGTTCCGCGATCTGCGAGTTAGCAATCCATCGCCATTTGGTGGATATCTTGATCTGGGAGATTATCAGATAGTGAGCGCATCTCCTGAACGGTTCATGCAGATAAAGGATCGTCGTGTGTACACCCGGCCGATAAAGGGAACGAGGAGACGAGTAGAGACTGACAGGGAGGATGAGGTGCTCAGGAGGGAGCTTGAGAAATCACAGAAGGAAAAGAGTGAACTTCTGATGATTGTAGATCTTGAGAGAAATGACCTGAATCGTGTGTGCAGACCGGGAAGCGTAAAAGTGACTGAACTGTTTTCGATAGAAGAATATGCGACTGTTTTTCATCAGGTGGCAAATGTTGAAGGTATGCTGCAGGATGGCGAAGATGTGATGTCTCTTCTTACTGCGGCATTTCCGGGTGGTTCTGTTACGGGGGCGCCGAAACGCAGGGCTATGGAGATTACAGATGAACTTGAATGCGGGAAGAGAAATATTTACACCGGCTCTATTGGTTATATTACATTGGATGGAAAATGTGATTTTAATATAGTGATAAGAACTGTATTGTACAGAAATGGCAGGTATTATCTTGGCGTTGGAGGCGGTATTACTGCCGATTCAGATCCTGGTGCAGAGTATGAAGAGACACGGGATAAAGCAAAAGCAATACTCAGTGCATTGCAGTAGCATTTGAAAATGATGAAAATGGGAGAAATGTAAAATGAATGTAAAAATGGATGATTGCTTTCAATTTGGTCTTGGAGCATTTGAAACTATAAGTGTGGTTGACGGCAGGCTGATATTTCTTGACAGGCATCTGAGACGCCTGGAAGATGCTGCAAGATTCCTGGATCTTGGCATGCCAGCAGAACGGGGCATAGACAGGATAGCTGTGCTGGAATATCTGAGAAAGTGGATGAGTGAACATGATTACAGAGATCGATCAGGTCATATGAGGCGATGTGCGTTAAAGATCATGCTGACTCAGGAAAATGTGGTTTTTTCAATGAGAGATAATCCTTACACCCCGGATATATACGAACGGGGGTTTGCAATGGACATAAGTAATGTTAGAAGAAATGAGACGTCGCCGTTCGTATATCATAAAACCATGAATTACGGAGACTGCATTCTTGAAAAAAGGCGGTCTGGCAAAGCTGGAATGGATGAACGGATCTTCTTGAATACAAAGGGACAGATATGCGAGGGTACGGTGAGCAATATATTTTTTGTGAGAGATGGCAGGATATACACACCCGCGATAGACTCAGGTCTTCTGCCTGGAACAGTAAGGGGGTATATCTGTGAATCAGAGGCGGTCACGCAGACGGTGATATTTCCTGATGAACTGTCATCATATCAGGAATGCTTTGTGACCAATTCCTTGATGGGGGTCATGCCGGTGAAACTACTTGGAAATATCAGCTTTGAGGAGAGGAGTGTCACTGCCAGGATGATGAGAAAATATCATGATTTTTCAGCTTCATGCCGGTAAAATGCCTTTTTGTATCATTGTGGTCCGGGCTCAGCCACTTCGCATATGGTAAGAGTGTCACCAGATATGGTAAACCTTATATCATACCCGCCGTACAGCATCCCGTACCGTCTATTCGGTTCATCCTGATAGCCCGGCCTTGGATCCTGCGCAAGTATCTCTTTCAGGGCCTCGATCTGTGTACTTGAAAATATAGTTTCAAGTTTGACGGCGATATCGTCAGAGAAACGTACTGACAGCTCCGGAATATCAAGGGAGTCTGTCCATCCCCCGGTCGCCTCCGGGTGGCTGTCTGTGTATGGCAGATAAGGCTTGATGTCGTACACCGGTGTACCATCCAGTATATCGGCTCCTGACACCACAAGCCCGTGTACACAGCCAGTTTCTTCATTATATATAATGTCCAGAAGCTTTACCGACGACAGTCCGATGTTGTTCGGTCTGAAAGGTGATCTGGTGGCAAAAACCCCCATCCGCTGGTTACCGCCCAGCTTTGGGGGTTTTACTGTTGCGGTAAAACCGTTCTTGTGAGCCCTGGAGAAGTCCCACAGCAGCCATATGTGGGAGAATCCGTCAAGCCCTCTGAAAGCCTCTGCCTGATTGTACGGTGGAAGCATCTCTATAAAAGCGGTGGCGCAGTCTGTCAGACCGCTTTGCCTTGGAATGCCGAACTTTTCTTTATAGTCACATCTCACATATCCTATTACTTCTAAACTGGTATTTGTCATGTATATTTATCCCACTTTCTGGTTGTAATTTATAAGTTATGGCAGATTATTTGCTGTACATTCAGCATGCATTGATTAACGCCGACTTTACATTCAATTTACATTGCGCTGGTTATGTATTTTACTTGTGCCATTTATCATAGTGCAAAGAAAAGAACGAAAGGCGCGCGAGTTCTTTTCCGGGAAATAAGCAAAGAATGATATGTCCCAATAATACAATATTTGCAAAGACCGGTTCAAGAGATAACCGGCACATGTAATAAGTTTTCGTAGAAAACTTGTTATGCAGCATCAGCCATACCATAAAGCGATTTTGCATGGCTGATGTTCCAAGAAAGAATATGGACAAAGTAAGGAGAAAAAGAAAATGGTTAAATTAAAGAAAGTATTGGCAGTAACACTTGGAGCAGCACTTATGATAGGAAGTCTTGCTGGATGTGGAAATAATTCATCAAAGAGCGCAGATGGCGGATTCGATGCAACACAGGATATATCAGTAGTATCAAGAGAGGAAGGCTCAGGAACAAGAGGAGCATTCGTAGAACTCACAGGAGTTGAGGAGAAGGATGCAGATGGCAATAAGGTCGACAACACAACAACAAATGCCATCACATGCAACAGCACAGAGGTCGTACTCACAACAGTAGCAGGAGATGATTATGCAATCGGTTACATATCTCTCGGAGCACTCAACGATACAGTAAAGGCACTCAAGATCGGCGGAGTTGAGGCGAGCGAGGAGAACATCAACAATGGTTCATACACACTTTCAAGACCTTTCAACATCGTTACAAAGGATGGCATCAGCGATGTTGCACAGGATTTCATCAACTACATCATGAGCGAGGATGGACAGAAGATCATCTCAGCAAATAAGTACATTGAGGTTGCGAACAGCGGAGCATTTACTTCAACAAATCCAAAGGGTAAGATTGTTGTTGCAGGTTCATCTTCAGTAACACCTGTTATGGAAAAGCTTATCGAGGCATATAAGGCGATCAACACAAATGCTGACATCGAGCTTCAGGAGAGCGATTCAACAACAGGTATCACATCAACATCAGATGGAACATGCGACATAGGTATGGCATCACGTGAGCTTAAGGACACAGAGACATCACTTGGACTTAAGGCAACAGTAATAGCAATGGACGGAATTGCAGTTATAGTAAATAACAACAACCCTGCTGATGACTACACAGTAGATCAGGTCAAGAACATATTCACAGGTTCAGCAGCAAAGTGGGAGGACGTAAAGTAATCAGCTTATGCATAAACTTAAAGAAACAATTATGCATGTAGTATTCCTGATAGCGGCACTGGTATCCATCGCAGCAGTAGCACTCATATGTGTGTTCCTGTTTGTGAATGGAATACCGGCCATCAAGGAGATTGGTTTCGGAGACTTCACCCTGGGTGAGGTTTGGAAACCGACAAATGGATACTACGGCATTCTTCCTTTTATATTAGGAAGCATATATGTGACAGCCGGATCGCTGATAATAGGAGTTCCGATAGGACTTCTCACGGCGATATATCTGGCAAAGTTTTGTCCCGACAGATTATATAAAGTTATAAAGCCATTTATCAATCTGATGGCTGGAATACCTTCGGTGGTATATGGATTCTTTGGAATGTGTGTGCTTGTACCGATGGTGAGAAGCATATTTGGAGTAAATGGAAATACGATGCTCACGGCATCAGTACTTCTTGGAATGATGATACTTCCAACTATCATCAGTGTATCAGAGACTTCAATAAGAGCGGTACCTGACAAGTATTATCAGGGAGCTTTGGCACTTGGAGCAACACATGAGAGAAGCGTGTTCAAGACTGTTGTCCCTGCAGCAAAGTCAGGAGTTATGGCAGCGATTATCCTTGGTGTTGGCCGTGCAGTTGGAGAGACTATGGCGGTTATCATGGTGGCTGGAAACCAGGTTCATATGCCTGACGGAATACTGAGAGGTGTCAGAACACTCACCACAAATATAGTAATGGAGATGGGATATGCGACGGATCTGCACAGACAGGCTCTGATAGCAACGGGCGTTGTACTGTTCGTATTCATACTCATTATCAACCTCCTGTTCTCCATCATAAAGAGAAAGACGGTGGCATAGATGGCAGAGAGAGTAGAAGGAATAAAGACAGTTGTCGCATGTGGCGATGACAGAACAAAAAATACAATAATCAGCACGAAAAAGACGGCACCTGAGGATGATCCTTCATCCATAGTTGATGTGGACAGCATAGAGGCTATAAACAAGAGAACATGGTCTGAGAAATGGGCTGAGTACAGAAAGAAACCGGGATCATTCATAATGTTTATCCTTGTACATCTGGCAACACTCATAACTGTGCTTTCTATAGGATTTCTGCTGGTGTATGTACTGGTAAAGGGAGTCCCTAATCTTAATGCAGACATATTCAGCTGGGAATATACATCGGACAACTGTTCGCTGGTGCCAGCACTTATAAATACGGTTTACATGACGCTGCTGTCCCTCCTGATAGCAGGTCCGATAGGAATATTTGCAGCAATATATCTTGTCGAATATGCAAAGACTGGCAATAAGCTGGTGGGGGTTGTGAGGATCACAGCGGAGACACTTACAGGAATACCGTCCATAGTATATGGACTTTTTGGAATGTTGTTTTTCACAAATGCGTGTGGACTTAGATTGTCACTCATATCAGGTGCGCTCACCCTGGCGATAATGGTTCTTCCAGTCATAATGAGGACCACAGAGGAGGCACTTATGGCAGTGCCTAAGTCTTATAGAGAAGGAAGTTTTGGACTGGGAGCCGGAAAGCTCAGAACAGTATTCAAAGTAGTGCTTCCTAGTGCCGTTCCGGGAATCCTGTCAGGAATCATACTTGCGACAGGACGTATCGTGGGAGAAACTGCAGCACTCATATACACAGCAGGATCGGTTGCAAAGATGGCAACAAAGCTTACCGATTCAACAAGAACTTTGGCAGTTCATATGTACCTTCTGTCCAAAGAAGGACTTCACACTGATCAAGGTTATGCGACAGCGGTTGTACTTCTGGTACTCGTGGTGCTTATCAACTTTGCATCAGACAAGATTGCAGGCAAGGTTGCTGCAGATAAAGCCAATTAGCATGTGTCAGGGCTTTGGAATCAGAGCTTTGGTATGTGTTTCCAATATCCGGCAGAAGCATATACGCTTCTGCAACTAAAGAAGAAAATTATGAGTACGAAAAAGATAGCGCAATGCTTTGTTTCGTGCTTGATGTTAAGAATGGAGAAAAATAGATGAATAATAACGTTAAGTTCAGCGTTAAAGATCTGAACCTCTATTACGGAAAGTTCCATGCCCTAAAAGGGATAGATATGGACATTCCGGCAAATGAGGTTACAGCATTTATCGGACCATCAGGTTGTGGTAAATCAACATTTCTCAAGTCGCTCAACAGAATGAATGATCTGGTAGAGGGATGCAAGATAACAGGTGATGTAAGACTTGATGGCGAGGATATATACAGTGGCATGGACATCAACCTTCTCAGAAAGAGAGTTGGGATGGTGTTCCAGCAGCCAAATCCATTTCCGATGAGTGTATACGACAATATAGCATATGGACCGAGAACTCATGGTATCAGAAACCATACAAAGCTTGATGAGATAGTTGAAAAGTCACTCAAACAGGCAGCGATATGGGATGAGCTTAAGGACAGACTGAAGAAATCAGCCCTTGGACTTTCTGGTGGCCAGCAACAGAGACTTTGTATAGCGAGGGCGCTGGCGGTGGAGCCTGACGTACTTCTCATGGATGAGCCGACATCGGCACTTGATCCTATATCGACATCCAAGATAGAGGATCTGGTCCTTGAACTGAAGGAGAATTACACCATCATAATGGTTACTCACAATATGCAGCAGGCTACCAGAGTTGCCGACAATACTGCATTCTTCCTCTTAGGAGAGGTTGTCGAGTATGCGGAGACAGAGAAGATGTTCAGCAAGCCGTCGGATAAGCGTACAGAGGATTACATAACTGGTAGATTTGGTTAAAGGAGATTGAGACAAGATGAGAGACAAATATGAGATGCAGCTTAGAAAGCTCCATGCAGAGATGATAGAGATGGGAACTATGATCGAGCAGGCGATAGAGACAGCAATTAAGGCTCTCGTAGCTCAGGACACAGAGCTTGCAAAGAAAGCAATCGAGGCGGATGACGCCATAGACCATCAGGAGAGAGAGATTGAGAATCTGTGCCTCAAATTGTTCCTTACCCAGCAGCCAGTTGCGGGTGATATGAGAAATATATCAGCTGCACTTAAGATGATCACGGATATGGAGAGGATAGGAGACCACGCTTCGGACATATCTGAGCTCACACTCTGCATGGCAGGGACTCCGTATATCAAGAAGCTTGAGCATGTCCAGCAGATGGCAAAGGAGACGATCGTCATGCTGGTGTCAAGCATAGAGGCGTATGTGAATGCTGACGAGAAGAAGGCAAAAAGTGTAATTGCACACGACGATATAGTTGATGATCTTTTCGATACGATCAAGAATGAATTGATCGCTATGATACACGATAATCCTGATGATGGGGAGCAGGCATGTGACCTTCTTATGGTTGCAAAATATCTTGAGAGAATAGGAGATCATGCGACTAATATATCAGAATGGGTGCTCTTCTCCATAACGGGAGAACATGTAGACTGATGATTGAGTCATGGACGAAAAGAGGTGATTTCTATGAAGTGGGTATGTACAAAAGTAAATGAAATGTCACATAGAACTGGTATAGGCAATATAAAGCTTTTCATAGCGATCAGTATGGTGGTATGCGGATTTGCAGGATGTGTTGCAGCATTGTTGCTCCACATGATTCCTGAGCTGGGAACGGTTTCCGTTGCTAAGCTGATATTTATATGCGGCGGTTATGGTATGTTCCTGGTTGGAATGATTGGAAGTGCTGTATATCTGCTCATAAATGAGCCTCTTGGAAGCAAATAAACAGATGAAAACAGAAAAAAGGTCTATGTGATACCACAAAACTGTGCCAAATATTTTGCAGGATTTTACATAGATTTTAAATTTACACAGATTTTACATACACATATCTCACATTTTACATGTCCCTTTTACAATGGATTCTGGTAAAAACAGACGCTGTAAAAGGGATGTTGTGTATACAAGTCCTTATACAGGAGTACTCCGCCGGAGAGAAGTGCGGAAATGTTATAAGGAGACAAGAAATATGGATATTTTTAATGTGTTATCCCTTTTGGGCGGACTCGCCATGTTCCTTTATGGAATGAATGTAATGGGAGACGGGCTTGCCAAAACGGCGGGCGGTAAGCTGGAGAAGATACTGGAGAAGCTCACCTCGACACCTATAAGAGGAGTTCTGCTGGGCGCTGCGGTGACAGGCGTTATTCAGTCGTCATCAGCGACAACGGTCATGGTGGTCGGACTTGTCAATTCCGGTATCATGAAACTTAGACAGGCTGTGGGCATCATCATGGGTGCAAATATAGGAACCACAGTAACATCATGGATACTTAGTCTTACAGGAATACAGAGCGACAATATATTTATTAATATGTTGAAACCCTCATCTTTTTCACCTATACTCGCAGTAATAGGTATAATATTCCTCATGTTTACAAAGTCGGAGAAGAAGCATGATATCGGTGCTATACTCCTTGGATTTACGGTGCTCATGTTTGGTATGGAGATGATGAGCGGAGCAGTGGAGCCACTCAAGGAGGTGCCGGAGTTTACAAGCATACTCACAATGTTCTCCAATCCGTTTCTGGGAATGCTTGTCGGAATGCTCGTAACAGCCGTGATCCAGAGTTCATCGGCATCTGTCGGTATACTTCAGGCATTATGTGCGACCGGAGCGGTGTCATTTAGTACAGCTATTCCTATAATCATGGGACAGAATATAGGAACATGTGTGACGGCGCTCATATCATGTATAGGGACCAAGAAAAATGCCAAGAGAGCGGCATTTGTACATCTATATTTTAATATCATTGGTACGTTCGTGTTCATGGTCGTGTTCTATACCGTAAATTCATTTGTCCATTTCCAGTTCCTGAATGATTCGGCAAATGCTGCTGGCATAGCGGTGGTACACAGTGTATTCAATATAGCAGCAACACTTCTTCTTCTGCCATTTTCGGGAGGACTTGAGAAGCTTGCCACACTCACAGTCAGAGATAAGGAAGAGACAGAGAACAATACACCGGCCGAGCTGGAGATGCTCAAGCGTCTGGATGTCAGGTTCCTTGAGAAACCTGCATTTGCGGTTGGACACTGCATAGAGGTAGTGAAATATATGGCTCAGCTTTCTAAGAATAGTATTGATATGGCACTGTCCCTGGTGGATAATTATGATGAGACGGTCAGAGATAAGGTTGAAGATCTTGAGGGGATCATAGATACCTACGAGGATGAGGTTGGATCATACATGGTAAAACTCAGTAGCAAGGAACTTTCCCACGAGGACAGCCAGAAGGTATCGATCGGACTCCACGTTATAGGTGATCTTGAGAGAATGTCTGATCATGCCATAACCATAGCTGATATATGTAGGAAGATGAACGAGACCGGGGCAGTGTTCTCGGAAAAGGCGAAGGCAGAGCTGAGCGTGTATAAGGATGCGGTACAAAACATTGTTGAGATGACGGTTGATGCCTATGAAAAGGAAGATCTTCAGGAGGCTTCACATGTGGAACCGCTCGAGGAGGCAATCAATGAACTCAACAGTGCAGTCAAGAAACAGCACATCAAGAGGCTTCAGAAGGGCAAGTGTACTATAGAGCTTGGAATATCCCTGGAGAACCTTATCAACAACTACGAGAGAGTTGCGGATCATTGTTCAAATGTGGCGGTCGCTATGCTTCAGCTTAAGTCAGACAACTTCGATACGCACGAGTATCTCGACAATATGAAGAAGGATTCCAACATAGATTTCCAGAGCATGTACACATATTACAGGGAAATGTATAAATTGAAATAAAAATAATAGATGGCAATAGACGATCGTTCCGTAGCGTAGCCGCGGGGAAGGAGAATGGAAAATGGCGGTACACATTTATATAGTAGAAGATGATAAGAATATAAGAGAGATAGAGATGTTCGCACTCAAGAACAGTGGGTATGCGGTGGAGGAGTTTGAAAATGCTAAATCATTCTTTTCCAAAACTGCCGAGAAGGTTCCTGATCTAGTGCTTCTTGACATAATGCTCCCGGATATGGATGGACTGGAGATAGTGAAGAAGCTCAGAAGCAGACCCGACACTGTCAGGATCCCGATTATTCTCGTGACGGCTAAGACCACTGAACTTGACAAGGTTAAGGGACTTGATATAGGTGCGGATGATTATCTCACAAAGCCTTTTGGCGTTATGGAGCTTATCTCAAGGGTAAAGGCACTTTTGAGACGAAGCAGGGCGCTGCAGGATGATAAACAGCTTGTCATCGGGGATATTACACTGGATTCAGAGCGGCGGGAGGTTCATGTTGGAGGAGAACTCTGTGAGCTTACATTCAAGGAATTTGAGCTTCTGAAGCTTCTGATGGTGAACGCGGGAATTGTGCTTCACAGGGATACTATCATGTCGGACGTGTGGGGAACGGATTACGAGGGTGAGTCTAGAACCCTTGACATGCATATCAAAACGCTTAGACAGAAGCTGGGTGAAGCTGGCAACATGATAAAGACTGTGAGAAATGTCGGATATAAGATGGAGTAGGCTGATATGGGAAAAAACAGTGACACCAGACTTAAAAAGGTTATTAATCTTGAATTTATCACATTGACTCTTGTGGCGATTGCAGTGACCATGGTTTTGTCCACCTTCATATTTTATGAGGTATACAAGGCAGAGATCATAAGAGATTTGAAGGGATATGCGGAAGTTCTTAAGAATACTGGAGATTTCGATGGGGATGATACCAGTGTGTACGCCAGCGTGGATACAGATGATCTTAGACTGACGCTTGTGGCACCGGATGGAAGCGTTATATATGATAATCAGGCAGATGAGACCTCGATGCAGAATCACTTTGACAGGCCGGAGATAGCGGAGGCGTTTGAGAAAGGTGACGGACAGGTTATAAGAAAGTCAGCGACACTCAACAAGAGTACGTACTATTATGCCATATTGTTGAAGTCGGGAAGGGTACTCAGGATAGCGAGGGAATCCAACAATGTCATCAGCATGTTTCTTGCGGCTATGCCGGTCATGCTTCTGGTGATGGCGCTTCTGGTTGTAGTTACTATCATTGTCACACACTACCTTACAAGAAATATATTAAAACCAATCGAACAGATGGCGAACCGATTGGATGACGACACGCATATAGTGGCATATAGGGAGATGCGGCCGTTTATCGACATGATACAGAAACAGCATGCTGATATCGTAAAGAGCTCTCAGATGAGGCAGGAGTTTACGGCAAATGTGTCGCATGAGCTGAAGACACCGCTCACGTCCATATCAGGTTACTCAGAACTCATAGAGACGGGCATGGCAACCGAGGCAGATGTGCATCATTTTGCAACAGAGATACACAAGAATTCTAATCGACTGCTGACGCTTATCAATGACATAATAAGACTGTCCGAGCTGGACGTGTCAGAGGATACGCCGGCCATGGAGAAGGTGGATCTGGCAGTCATAGCCAGAACAGCCACGGACATGCTGGCGATAAATGCCGAGAAGAACAATGTGACTTTAAGTTACAGCGGCAGCCATGAATATATATATGCCAACAAGATGATGATGGAGGAGCTGGTGTACAACCTCACCGACAATGCCATCAGGTACAATAATAAGAATGGAAGTGTGGATGTGTCCGTGAATTCCGATGGGGACAAAGTCACACTGAGAGTTAAGGATACAGGAATAGGTATTCCTGCTGAACATCAGGAGAGAATATTCGAGAGATTTTACAGAGTAGATAAGAGTCGTTCAAAGTCAACCGGTGGAACCGGTCTTGGACTTGCCATAGTAAAGCACATAGTTGCGCGCAACAATGCACACCTGGATATGGTGAGCGAGCCAGGCAGGGGAACAGACATATCGGTTACGTTTGATAAGTACAGGGGAGATGGAGAATGATACAGGCGAAATCACGGAATGTTGTTATTCACTGATGTCAAAAAGTATAATAAATGCTACAATGATAGCAACAATAAAAAGGAGCCTGGTGGAAGTGTTTTAGCCAGACTCCTTAGTATATTGGTATTCACACACACCGATTTTAAATTCGAAAATATGTGAAATGTTCTGAATTTAATAATATAATACAGTATGTTACGAAAAAAATCAAGTGGCAATTATGCAAAGCCTACAACATGAATTGTACACAATCAACAAAAAACAGCTCTGAGAGTCATTTGAGTTATATATATTATCAAAATGATCCGGGGACAAGCCGTGTATGGTGAGCGGGACAGACGGAAAAGCTGTTAACAAATCCTTGAATATTGAATTTTATAGTATTACTATATGGTCTTGAATAAGGAGAGTGATAGTATGTCAGCAAACGAATATTTAAAAGCACAGAAACTTGGCGAGAAGAGATACCAGGCAGCCGTAGCAAAAAATGAATATCCATATCTTCCGGTTCTGGATGAGATAATATCACCATCAGATACAGTTGGTGAGGTCAATCTTGGACTCCAGACGATATCACTTGACAGAGTGGTAGGTACTGCGACTGCGGCAAGAACGACGGCGTTTGCAAGTAATTTTATGCCTATTTTGGATTATCACACAGAATTTGGAATGAAATGGGCAGCCCTGTGTGAGTCACATATAGAGGAAGGTATTCATGATCCTATAAAGGTGTATGAATACATGAACAAGTTTTATGTAGTAGAGGGAAACAAGAGAGTGAGTGTGCTCAAGTACTTTGGAGCGGATTCTGTACCAGCCATGGTGACGAGAAAGATTCCTAGAAAGACCGACTCTCTTGAAAATAAGATATATTTTGAATTTATAGATTTTCATAAGCAGACAGGGATCAATTATGTCTATTTCTCACAGCTTGGCGGGTATGATAAGCTGAGGGAATGTATAGGCATCACAAAGGATTCCAATTTTACAGAGGATGAAAGGCTTGATTTCAACTCGGCGCATCTTGCATTTGAGAAGGCATATCTGGCAAAGAAGGGCAGTGAAGATCTGACGATCACTGTCGATGATGCCATGCTTGTATTTCTCAATGTTTATGGTTACGAGAGCTTGAAACAGATGTCAGCAGCTCAGGTAAAGGATAGTGTTGACAAGATATGGAACGAGATTATCCTGGTAAACACTAAAAAAGACCAGACTGTTCTGCCTAAGCTTGATCCTGTTGAACCTAAGAAATCAATCCTAGATATGGTTATCAGACCATCAGGTCCATCCAATCTGAAGGTGGCATTTGTATATGACAAAACTCCGGCTAACTCGGTATGGACATACAGCCATGAACTGGGTAGAATGGATATGGAAAATAAGCTTGGTGATTCTGTGGACAGCAGAACTTTCTGCAATGTGGATACACAGACAAAGCTTGTGGAGTGCCTGAACAGACTGGTCGATGAGAAGTATGATGTCATATTTACTACAGGTCCGGAGATGCTGCCTGAAGCACTTAAAGTAGCAGTACTCCATCCTGAAATAAAGATACTCAATTGTTCACTGAGTCTTGCAAACAGCCATGTCAGAACATATTATGCCAGAATGTACGAGGTTAAGTTCCTGACAGGAATGATCGCAGGAAGTCTGTGCGCAGATGGACAGATAGGCTATGTGGCTGATTATCCGATATTTGGAACTACAGCGAATATCAATGCATTTGCCATAGGTGCCAGAATGGTTAATCCGAGAGCGAAGATATATCTGCAGTGGACAAAAGTCAAGGGCGCGGATCCACAGAAATTTTTCGAGAAAAATGGAATAACATATATTTCAGATAGAGATATGATCATGCCAGATGATGCATCACGTAATTTTGGATTGTATCATTATGATCAGAATGGAGAAGTTGTGAATTTAGCCATGCCTTTTTATAACTGGGGAGCGTTCTACGAGAGAATCCTCAGGTCGATATTGGAAGGCAATTGGAAACAGGAAGAGAAGAATGAAACAGCCAATGCAGTCAGCTATTGGTGGGGAATGTCAGCAGGGATTGTTGATGTTATATGTTCAAAGCATCTTCCGTCAGGAACGAAGAAGCTTATATCCATGATGAGTGAGCTTATAAGAGAGGGGGCTGTCACTCCGTTTAGTGGCAAGCTTACATCTCAGAATGGTATTGTCAGGAATGAGGATGATGGAGCGATGCTTCATGAGGATATACTCAAGATGGATTGGCTGGCAGAGAATGTAGTCGGAATGCTGCCGGGTGATGATGATCTGGTTGATGATGCTAAGAATGTTGTGGCTCTTCAGGGTGTAGATACACCAGAGAGCCTGGAGCTAAAGTCGGTTCCAGATGTAAAGTAGGGTTTTATAGCGCAGGGGTAAAATTACGTGAAGATATTATTGTTGGCGGATGAAGAGTCGAAGTATTTATATGATTTTTTTGATAAGAGTAAGCTTGAGGGGATAGACCTGATAATTTCGTGTGGCGATCTGTCACCGAATTATCTGTCGTTCCTTGCAACGTTTAGCAGGGTGCCTATATTGTATGTGCATGGCAATCACGATGTATGTTACAAGGATACTCCTCCTGGAGGTTGCACCTGCATAGATGGGAAATTATATGAATACAAGGGCATTCGGATTTTGGGACTTGGCGGATCCATGGAGTATAAATATGGCGGTGCTGATCATCAGTACTCAGAACGCGCTATGAGAAAAAGAATAAGAAAACTGGAACCAAAGATAATGTGGAAAAAAGGTTTTGATATTCTGGTAACTCATTCCCCTGCATACAGGATAAATGATTCGGATGATATTCCACACACAGGCTTCAAATGCTTTAGGATGCTTATGGAAAAGTATAAGCCGCAGTACTTTGTACATGGTCATGTCCATATCAATTATGGCAGAGATTTTGTGCGGGAGTCCAAGTATCAGGACACGACCATCATCAATGCCTATGAGAGATATATCATAGAGATATAGGATATATAGTAATAGAAATACAACAAAATTAGATAAAAATAAAAATTTTGCAGAAAAGACAGTAATAAATCAATTTTATTGCTGTCTTTCTTGCGAAAATGGAGTTTTTTTGTTAAACTGTGTGAAGTTGATAAATTTGCATATATAAATAATCAGGAAGGGAGACATGAGGTTTGGAGAAGAATAGCGAGGAATATAACAGAATACTTGGTGAGCTTGCGGGTTATTGCAATGAATCCGGCAAGATAGACCAGAACCTCTATGTCAACTATGACGTAAAGAGAGGACTCAGAGATTCTACAGGAAAGGGAGTCCTTACAGGTCTGACAGAGATATCAGATGTCATAGGTTATGATGTTGTGGATGGCGAGAGAGTACCGACCGATGGACGCTTGTATTACCAGGGATATAATGTGGAGGATCTTGAGAGAGGCTTCCATGGAAGCAAGTTCGGATTTGAGGAGACTATTTACCTGCTCTTATTCGGTAAACTGCCAAATGAACAGCAGTTTAAAAGATTTGTAGAGCTGATGGAATGCTATAGAGAGCTTCCTAGAAAGTTTACAAGAGATGTGATACTCAAGGCGCCTAGTAAGAACATGATGAATGTTCTTCAGCGATGTGTACTCACGTTGTACTCATACGATGACAATCCGGACGACATAAAGATAGAGAATGTACTTCGCCAGTGCATGGAACTTATAGCGCAGTTCCCAATCATAGCTGCATACGGTTATCAGGGCTATAAGCACTATTTCCATGACATGAGTCTTGTAATACACAATCCAAAGCCGGGGCTTTCTACTGCGGAAAACTTTCTCAGACTTATAAGAACAGACAAGAAGTATACTGAGCTTGAGGCTCAGGTTCTTGATATATGTCTCGTTATACACGCGGAGCACGGCGGTGGAAATAATTCGACATTTACGACACACGTTGTATCATCCACAGGTACAGACACATATTCGGCTGTAGCCAGTTCGCTTGGTTCATTAAAGGGACCAAAGCACGGTGGTGCTAACCTGAAGGTCCAGCAGATGTTCGATGACCTCAAGGCGCATGTGAAGAACTGGGAAGATGAAGCTGAGCTTGAAGAGTACCTCACAGGACTTCTCGACAAGAAGGGATTCGATCATTCCGGACTTATTTATGGAATGGGACATGCGGTGTATACGAACTCTGATCCGCGTGCCAGAATACTCAAGGGATATGCCGAGAGACTTGCAAAGGAAAAGGGAAGAACAAAGGAATTTGAGCTGTACAGATCAGTTGAACAGATATCAGGAAGACTGCTGGCTGCCAGAAGACGAAGTGGCAAACCTATATCTGCCAATGTAGATTTTTACAGTGGATTTGTGTACAGTATGCTTGGGATACCTATCGAGCTGTTCACACCTATATTTGCAATTGCACGTATAGCGGGATGGTCGGCACACAGGATCGAGGAGCTTGTAAATGCTGGTAAGATCATCAGACCTGCATACAAGTACGTAGGGACACACAGAGAGTATCTTCCTATGGAGGACAGATAGGAATAAGGGCTGAATAAAGAATAAAAGATAAAGATAGAAAAAGCAGAAAGACGTACAGCGCTTCAATCGTCGATTGACAGGTTGGGGCGCTGTGTGTATTTAAGGAGATGACAATATATAATGAAGGATAAGAGGAGTGCAAAGACAGAGGAAAAGACAAATGTCATGCGTATACTCGACAGCAAGAAGATAAAGTATAACCACTACTGTTACGTTGAGACGGGCGAGACTAATGGAGAGAAGGTTGCTGCCATACTCGGACAGGATCCTGCATATGTGTACAAGACGCTTGTGACGGTCGCAAAGTCAGGGGCAAATTATGTATTTGTAATTCCGGTGAAAGAAGAACTTGATCTCAAGAAGGCAGCGAAAGCCGTTGGGGAGAAGTCGATAGATATGTTAAAGTCGAAGGATCTTCTTCCGCTTACAGGCTATATACATGGCGGCTGTTCACCAATTGGTATGAAGAAGTTCTTCAGAACCACGATAGATGCAAGTGCACAGAAGCTTGATAAGATGTATGTGAGCGCGGGCAAGGTTGGGTATCAGATAGAGATAGCGCCGAAGGATCTTGAGAAGGTAATTCGTCTAGAGTATTCGGATGTGACAGTGTAATATAAAAATGAAGTTACATAAACGCGGGTATACATGACAACAGAAATATTACTGTTGTCATGTATACCCGCGTTTGCATTTTGTATATTGTGTTAAGCATATGATCTAAAAATAAGCCTGCTCAGTTCCTTTTGGATATTAATGGCCTGCTACTCCTGCTACTTCTGCCATCTTCCCGCAGCGCCGCAAGGAAGAACAAGACCAGTCTCGGTCACGGGAAGTCCGATCTCATCGGAGATCACATGTCCGCCGAATTTGCTCTTAACCTCTGTGGATATCATATATGTGAGTACTGCAGGTGCAAGACCTGTTGTATATGAATTCACAAGGAAGAAAAGCGGTTTGTCGCAGAGCAGCTGGCTGCAGAGCTTTATGAATGGGTGTATCTTCTCCTCGATCTTCCATATCTCACCCTTTGGTCCTCTGCCGTATGAAGGAGGATCCATGATAATCGCATCGTATTTGTTGCCTCGGCGGATCTCTCTCTCGACAAACTTTACACAGTCATCTACTATCCATCTGATAGGCGCGTCGGCGAGACCTGATGATGCGGCGTTCTCTTTTGCCCAGGTTACCATACCCTTAGAGGCATCGACATGTGTGACAGTGGCTCCCGCCTTTGCTGCGGCACATGTTGCACCGCCTGTGTATGCGAAAAGGTTGAGAACCTTTATATCTTTCTTTGGAGAGTTCTTTATCAGCTCACTGAACCAGTCCCAGTTTGCCGCCTGCTCAGGGAAGAGACCGGTGTGCTTGAAACTGAATGGCTTCAGGTTGAATGTGAGCTCTTTGTAATTTATGGTCCACTGCTTTGGCAGACTGAAGAATTCCCATTCTCCGCCCCCCTTGTTGCTTCTGTGATAGTGACCGTTGAGTTTATTCCATGACGGATTTTTCTTAGGAGTGCTCCACAGAACCTGCGGATCCGGCCTGAGCAGGGTATATTTGCCCCAGCGCTCCAGCTTTTCTCCATCCGAACAATCTATAACTTCATAATCCTTCCATCCATCAGCTATCCACATATGTGTAATCCTTTCTATACTATGTTTCAATTAAAGTATCTGCAAAAGCATTGATTAAAGTATTCGATAAAAGTATTTGACGCAAATGCCATTTTACATAATTGGCAAAATAACTTCAAAAAATGTATCTTATAGATTATACTGATATATTAGAATAGCGTCAAGGTGCTTTTGCCCTTCTACAGTATGATGCGGCATGATATACTCGGCTGTGAACAGATTTCGAGTGGCAGCGGATATTATGATCGAGAAAAGAGCAACTGAAGAAAAGAACGACTGAAGAAAGTGAAGAGACAGATAAAGTGGTGGAAAAGATGAATGACGAGACAAAAGAAGTTATAAAAGAAGTTATAAAACAAATAAATGAGCTGGCGCCGTATAAGATAGTTTTAAGCGGAGGACGCGGTGAGTATAGGAAAGTTGTTTTGGAACGTAAGATTATCAAGGGACAGCGGTGCTATCAGATAGAGAGGTATACAGACAAGCAGGTGTTCCATGAGAATTCAGGGGAAAATGACCTGGTTGATTCACTGATACATCTTGGAGTGGAGTTATACAGACAGATAAATGTATTTGCGGCTGGTGAAGAGTGGGACATAAAGGTGTCGAAAAAAGGTAAGTTGTCGGTAAACAAAAGAAAGACGGAAACAAAGACAATAACGATATCAGGGAATAACCGTAAGAAGAAATATATACTTGAAGAGGGGATGGACATACCGGTATTCACGCATCTTGGAATATTTACAAAGGATGGCAAGGTGGTTCATTCGATGTATGACAAATTCAAACAGATCAACAGATTTGCTGAGATCGTAGATGATGTGATGAAATCTTACAATAAACCTTCCATTAATATAGTAGACTTCGGATGCGGCAAATCGTATCTTACATTTATCGTGTACTATTATCTGCATGAGATCAAAGGTCTGGATGTCCGCATAACTGGTTTGGATCTGAAAGAACAGGTGATAAAAGACTGCAATGATCTTGCTGAGAAATTTGGATATACGGGATTGAAATTTGAACTTGGGGATATACATGGATACAAATCCGACATGGATGTGGATATGGTCATGACTCTCCATGCATGTGATGTTGCAACTGATTATGCACTATACAATGCGATATGCTGGGATGCACAGTATATATTGTCGGTGCCTTGCTGCCAGCATGAGCTGAACAAGCAGATCCATACTGATGATCTGGCAGCTCTTACCAGATATGGGATCATCAAGGAGAGGTTTGCTGCGCTGGCAACAGACTCAATACGAGGCCTGATGCTGGAGGCGTGCGGATACAAGACAGACATAATGGAGTTTATAGATATAGCACACTCACCTAAGAATCTGCTCATAAGGGCGGTGAAGAAAAATGTGTCCCAGGATAAGAGGAACAGGGCTGTGGCGGATGCTGAAGCTCTTTGCCGCGAATTTGGGGTAAGACAGACATTGATGGACATGCTCAAAGAGGATGGCAGAGTGTGATTAAAGCACAGGATCAGTGTGCGTCAGAAGATACGCGCCTGCACATGATAGTTTCAAGGAGGAAGATATGAGAGCAGCACTATATATTGACTGCGGAAGTATCAAAGCGGAAGATATTCCATATATATATGAAGAAATACGAAAAACAGATGACCTGGTCATAAGTAAGATGTTCGGTGTTGAGATGAAAGATATCGCTGAAATAGCTGAAAGACTGCGAATACAGAACAACATGCATTGCGGAGATGATCAGACATCGGCTTTGGTCGCCCTTGCGGTGGAAGTGATGGCTGATGCCGTAGGTGAAGATGTACAGAAGATATATATAGCCACGGGGGATCTTGCTGTTTTGCCGCTGCTGGATAAGCTGAAGCTTATGAGGACCAATGTGGTAGTCATAGGTCCGTGCGGAGCAGACAGGGTACTGATAGATAATTCGGAGAAATACACGTATCTGGAGATCATAAATGGCGGTGAGTGCACGGCTGAAATCCCATCTGCCGATGAGATCGCGGGACGGATTTATTCGGTTTCTTCTTATTATAATGGTATGGGTGAGGATGTGAAACTGGAACAGGTGTACAAGAGCCTTATCCGAAGATATCCGGATTTTGATGTCAGAAACTACGGCTACACGCATTTGTCCACATTTGTGAAGAAGAATGTGTCCGGTGTACAGGTTGTAAATGACGACTGTGGAGGCTCATATATAAAGATCGTGGACGACAGAAAGAATATAGATGACTTCGCCTATGAATATGTAGCTGGCAGGGGATATACAATAGAAGATATGGCGGAACTGATAGATGCGCTGCGTGAGAAATTTCCGGGGTTTGCCATGGAGAATTATGGTTACCACACGGACTATGGTTTTATATTGAGCTTTTCAAGATTCCAGATATGGGAGAACAAGGGCATAAAGATGAAGAAGAGCTTTAAACTCAGTTCAAGATCTGATGAGGAGACAGAAGAGTCCTAAAAGACAGAATGTTAAATGCCAAAGCCCGGATGTCGATATGATCTCCTCTAAAGACAGAACTTTAAAATAATAATTAAAAAAACCATAAAAAAATTAAAAAAACCTCTTGATTTAAAGAAATCCCTAGTATATAATCAGATTTGCTGTGACATGATAGCTATGAAGCGGAGGTTGCTGCGTACATATCGCAGGTTTTTCGTGGAGCGAATGTCAATTTACAAAACTGGCGACAAGTCACTGTACAATTTAACCGTCTGCCAAAAGGCAGAAACGACGTGTAAGTTCCGGTCTTTGACATAGGACACACACGGGAGAGTGTACAGTCACCACTTGTTGTACTAAGATTAAGTGCGAAAAGGAGGCGGCTTTTTTTATGGCAAATCAGATTATGAGAATTACACTTAAGGCTTATGACCACAAACTTATCGACAAGGCAGCAGCACAGATTGTTGATACAGTTAAGAAGACTGGTGCTAAGGTGAGCGGACCAGTTCCAATGCCTACTAAGATTGAAAAGATCACAATCTTAAGAGCAGTTCATAAGTACAAGGACTCAAGAGAGCAGTTTGAGCAGAGAACTCATAAGAGACTTATCGATGTAGTTGCACCAACTCAGAAGACAATTGATGCATTACAGAAGATCGATCTGTCAGCTGGTGTATTCATCGATGTTAAGATGAAGTAATTTAACGATTACAGGATATCAGCAATTAAACAAGTAACCCAATTAGATGCGGACTAATTTAAAAATAAATCGCAACAACAATTAAATAACAGTACCTAATGCATCTTCGGGTGTAATTTAGTATGATTGCAAAAGCAATCCGCTGTGAATTAAATTAGGAGGAAACAGAAATGAAGAAGGCTATATTAGCTAAGAAAGTCGGAATGACACAGATCTTCGACGAGAACGGTGTATTAACACCAGTTACAGTATTACAGGCTGGTCCATGTGTTGTAACCCAGATCAAAACAGTTGAGAATGACGGTTACGATGCAATTCAGGTAGGATTCGGCGAGAAGAAAGAAAGAGTAACAACAAAGGACGTATCAGGAAAGAAAGTTATCAGAAATCCACATGGTGCTGGTAAGGCAGAGGTTGGTCATGCTAAGAAGGCAGGAACAACTCCAAAGACTTTCTACAGAGAGTTCAGACTTGAGAACACTGCTGAGTACGAGCTTGGCGCAGAGATCAAGGCAGATGTATTTGCTGCTGGCGACAAGATTGATGTTACTGCTAAGTCAAAGGGTAAGGGATACGCAGGCGGTCTTAAGAGACACGGCCTTAAGTCAGGTCCTTCAGGACATGGTTCAAAGTATCACAGACATGCAGGTTCAAACGGTTCTGCAACTACTCCAGGTAGAGTATTCAAGGGCAAGAAGATGCCTGGACATATGGGAAATGTAAGAGTTACAATCCAGAACCTTGAGGTAGTTAAAATAGATGTTGAGAACAATGTAATTTTGGTTAAGGGCGCTGTTCCAGGACCAAAGAAGTCATTGGTTATGATTAAAGATACAGTAAAGTCTGGTAAGTAGGGCTTTGGAAAGGAGAGACAACAATGGCATCAGTTAAGGTTTATGACATCGAAGGCAATGAAGTTGAGACATTAGAACTCAATGACGCAGTGTTCGGTGTAGAGATAAATGAGCATATAATGCATAAGGCTGTAGTTGGTCAGTTAGCCAACAGTCGTCAGGGAACACAGAGCGCTAAGACACGTTCAGAAGTTTCTGGTGGTGGAAGAAAGCCTTGGAGACAGAAGGGAACTGGTCATGCTAGACAGGGTTCAACAAGATCTCCACAGTGGACAGGCGGCGGAGTTGTATTCGCACCAAAGCCAAGAGATTATTCAGTTAAGATGAATAAGAAAGAGAAGCAGCTTGCTATGAAGTCAGCACTTTCATCAAAGGTAGCTGAGAATAAGCTTGTAGTAGTAGATAAGCTTGAGCTCCAGGAGGCTAAGACAAGCGTATTTGCAAAGATCCTTGCAAAGCTTTCAGCTCCTAAGGCTCTCGTAGTAACAAAGGATAAGAACAATAACGTTGTTCTTTCAGCAAACAACATTCCAACAGTTAAGACAACAGTTGCTAATTCACTTAGCGTATATGACATTCTCAAGTATGAGAAGCTTGTTCTTACAAAGGAAGCTGTTGCAGCAATTGAGGAGGTGTACGCATAATGGCAGATATTAAATATTATGACGTTATACTTAAGCCAGTGATCACAGAGAAGAGCATGAATGCTATGGCAGAGAAGAAATACACATTTCTTGTTCATCCAGAAGCAAACAAGTCACAGGTTAAGGAAGCTGTAGAGAAGATGTTCGAGGGAACAAAGGTTGCTAAGGTTAACACAATGAACAATGACGGTAAGGTCAAGAGACGTGGAATGACACTTGGTAACACAGCAAAGTATAAGAAGGCTATCGTTCAGCTTACAGCTGACAGCAAGGATATCGAGATCTTCGAGGGACTTTAAGATCTGATATAAGATATAGCCGTGGGTGGCTGAACATTATAGCTGCTCATCAAAAAGATGTATACGCAATCAAAGCGTGAGAATAAATTGAACCGAAAGGAGAACAACAATGGGAATTAAGACATATAACCCATATACACCTTCCAGAAGAAATATGACTGGCCTTGATTTCTCAGAGATCACAAAGACTGCTCCAGAGAAGTCACTTGTTGTTTCAACAAGCAAGACAGCAGGTCGTAATAATCAGGGAAAGATAACAGTAAGACATCACGGCGGTGGTGCTAAGAGAAAGTACAGAATCATAGATTTCAAGAGAAATGACAAAGATGGTATTCCAGCAACAGTAGCAGCAATCGAGTACGATCCAAACAGATCAGCAAACATTGCACTTCTGTTCTATGCAGATGGTGAGAAGAGATACATCCTTGCTCCATTCAAGCTTGCAGTTGGCGACGTTCTTATGAACGGTGCTGAAGCTGATATCAAGGTTGGTAACTGCCTCCCACTTCAGAATATTCCAGTTGGTACTCAGGTACACAACATTGAGCTTTACCCAGGTAAGGGCGGACAGCTTGTTCGTTCAGCAGGTAACGCAGCACAGCTTATGGCTAAGGAAGGCAAGTATGCAACACTCAGACTTCCTTCAGGCGAGATGAGAATGGTTCCAATTATCTGTAGAGCAACAGTTGGACAGGTAGGAAACATCGAGCATGGCCTTGTTAACATTGGTAAAGCCGGACGTAAGCGTCACATGGGCATCAGACCAACAGTTCGTGGTTCAGTCATGAACCCTAATGACCATCCACATGGTGGTGGAGAAGGTAGAGCACCAATCGGTCGTCCAGGTCCTTCTACTCCATGGGGTAAGCCAGCAATGGGTCTCAAGACAAGAAAGAAGAACAAGCAGTCTAATAAGATGATCGTAAGACGTAGAGACGGTAAGAATGTTAAATAGTTAAGGAGGAAGAAATATGGCTCGTTCATTAAAAAAAGGACCATTCGCAGACGCACATCTGCTTAAGAAGGTAGATGCATTAAACGCTGCTAACAAGACAGAAGTTATAAAGACCTGGTCAAGACGTTCAACAATCTTCCCATCATTCGTTGGCCACACATTTGCCGTTCATGATGGAAGAAAGCACGTACCAGTATATGTAACAGAAGATATGGTAGGACATAAGCTCGGCGAGTTCGTAGTTACCAGAACATACAGAGGTCACGGTAAGGACGAAAAGAAGGGTAAGAGATAATATTAGGAATATTTGAAAGGAGGACTTTTCAAAATGGCTAAAGGACATAGATCCCATGACAAGAGACTCAGAAATGAGAACAAAGATACTAGACCATCAGCTAAGGTTTCATACGCAAGAGTATCAGTAACTAAGGCATGTTTTGTACTTGATGCTATCAGAGGTAAGGATGTTCAGACAGCACTTGCTATCGTAGAATACAACCCAAGATATGGCTCAAGTGTTATAGAGAAGCTTTTGAAGTCAGCAATCGCAAATGCCGAGAACAACAACGGCATGAAGAAGGAGGACCTTTATGTAGCAGAGTGCTACGCTAACAAGGGACCTACAATGAAGAGAGTTCATCCAAGAGCACAGGGTAGAGCATATAGAATTGAGAAGAGAACAAGCCACATCACAATCGTGCTTGACGAGAAATAGGAGGTAAAGTATGGGACAGAAAGTTAATCCTCATGGTTTAAGAGTCGGCATTATCAAAGATTGGGATTCAAACTGGTATGCTGACAAGAGAAATGACGAGTTTGCTAAGAATTTAGCAGAGGATCAGATCCTTAGAAAGTATTTAAAGACAACTCTTTACAAGTCAAACATCTCAAAGATCGAGATCGAGAGATCAGCTAAAAATGTAAAGATCGTATTATACACAGCTAAGCCTGGTGTAGTAATCGGAAAGGGCGGAGCCGGAATCGAGAAGATCAAGGCAGATGCTCAGAAGTTAACAGATAAGAAGCTCTTCATCGACGTTAAGGAGATTAAGAGACCAGATGCAGATGCACAGCTTGTTGCTGAGAACATTGCAGCTCAGCTTGAGAACCGTATCGCATTTAGAAAGGCTATGAAGTCTTGCATGGGTAGAACAATGAAGTCAGGCGCACAGGGTATCAAGTGTGCATGTTCAGGTCGCCTTGGCGGTGCTGATATGGCTAGAACAGAGTTCTACAGCGAGGGAACAATTCCTCTTCAGACACTCCGTGCTGATATAGACTACGGATTTGCTGAAGCAGATACAACATATGGTAAGGTTGGCGTAAAGACATGGATCTACCATGGTGAAGTACTTCCAACAAAGACAGTAAAAAAGGAAGGGGGAAATAAATAATGTTAATGCCAAAGAGAGTAAAGCGTCGTAAGCAGTTCAGAGGAACTATGGCTGGTAAGGCACTTAGAGGCAATAAGATTACAAACGGTGAGTATGGTCTCGTTGCTATGGAGCCAGCTTGGATCAAGTCAAATCAGATCGAGGCAGCCAGAATTGCAATGACAAGATATATGAAGCGTAGTGGTAAGGTATTTATCAAGATTTTCCCTGACAAGCCAGTTACAGCAAAGCCAGCTGAGACACGAATGGGTTCAGGAAAGGGTGCACTTGAGTACTGGGTAGCAGTAGTTAAGCCAGGCAGAGTAATGTTTGAGGTTCAGGGAGTACCTGAGGATGTAGCTAAAGAGGCTCTCAGACTTGCAATGCACAAGCTTCCACTTAAGTGTAAGATCGCATCAAAGGAAGAGTTAGAGGAGGTAGCAGGCAGTGAAAACTAAGGATTTTATGAACGAATTGAATAGCAAGTCCGTTGACGATCTCCAGAAAGATTTAGTAGCTGCAAAGAAGGAATTATTCAACCTGAGATTCCAGAATGCTACAAATCAGCTTGACAATACAAGCAGAATCAAGGACGTTAGAAAGAATATAGCAAGAATACAGACAGTTATAGCCCAGAAGGCTAATGCTTAATTATCTTGGAAGGAGGAATTATTGTGGAAAGAAATCTGAGAAAAACACGTGTTGGTATAGTTACAAGTGACAAGATGGATAAGACAATCGTTGTTTCTATCGTAGATAATGTTAAGCATCCTCTTTATGGTAAGATTGTAAAGAGAACAGTAAAGCTGAAGGCACATGACGAGAATAACGAGTGCAAGATTGGCGATAGAGTAAAGGTTATGGAGACAAGACCATTATCAAAGGATAAGAGATGGAGACTTGTTGAGATCATCGAGAAGGCAAAGTAAGGAGGCAAATTAAATGGTTCAGCAGGAAACAAGACTTAAAGTTGCTGATAACACAGGTGCAAAAGAGTTACTTTGTATCAGAGTGTTAGGCGGATCAGTTAGAAGATATGCAAATATCGGCGATATCATCGTTGCCTCTGTTAAAGATGCAACACCAGGCGGAGTTGTAAAGAAAGGCGATGTTGTTAAGGCCGTTGTAGTTAGAACAAAGCATGGCGCTCGTCGTAAGGATGGTTCATACATCAAGTTCGATGAGAACGCTGCTGTAATTATAAAAGACGATATGAATCCAAAGGGTACACGTATCTTTGGACCAGTTGCAAGAGAGCTCCGTGATAAGAAGTTCATGAAGATCGTATCACTTGCACCTGAAGTATTATAAGGAGGTGTGACTATGGCAACGATGAAGATTAAGAAAGATGATATGGTACAGGTTATCGCTGGTAAGGACAAGGGCAAGAGCGGAAAGGTTGTTTCAGTAGATAAGAAGAATGGTACCGTAGTAGTTGAAGGAATCAACAAAGTATTTAAGCATAGCAAGCCAAGCATGGCTAACCAGCAGGGCGGAATCATCGAGATGGAAGCCCCACTTGACATCTCTAATGTAATGTATCTTTACAAGGGCAAGCCAGTTAGAGTTGGTTTTGAGGGAACTGGTAAGGATAAGGTTCGTGTAGCCAAAGTTGATGGCAAGACAGAGAAGATAGATTAATTGGAAGGAGGTCGTCTTAGGTGAGTAGACTTAAAGAAAAGTATGACGCAGAGATCAAAAGCGCCATGGTTGAGAAATTCGGATATAAGAATGTAATGCAGATCCCAAAGCTTGATAAGATCGTTATCAATATGGGCGTTGGTGAAGCTAGAGAGAACGCTAAGGTTCTCGACGCTGCTATCAAGGATCTTGAGACAATCACAGGTCAGAAGGCAGTTGTAACACGTGCAAAGAAGTCAGTAGCTAACTTCAAGCTGAGAGAGGGAATGCCTATCGGATGTAAGGTAACTCTTCGTGGCGAGAAGATGTATGAGTTCCTTGATCGTCTTGTGAATCTTGCGCTTCCTCGTGTACGTGACTTCAGAGGTATCAATCCTAACGGATTTGATGGAAGAGGTAACTATGCATTTGGTATTAAGGAGCAGCTTATCTTCCCTGAGATCGAGTATGATAAGGTAGATAAGGTTAGAGGTATGGATATAATTTGCGTAACAACAGCACAGACTGACGAGGAAGCTCGTGAGTTACTTACACTGTTCGGCATGCCTTATAGCAAATAATAAAGGAGGAGATTCGAGAAATGGCTAAGACATCAATGAAAGTTAAGCAGCAGCGCAAGCAGAAGTTCTCAACAAGAGAGTACACACGTTGCAGCATTTGTGGACGTCCACATTCAGTATTAAAGAAGTACGGAATTTGTAGAATCTGCTTCCGTGAGTTAGCATATAAGGGACAGATTCCAGGCGTTAAGAAATCAAGCTGGTAAGAGTAAGAAGGAGGAAATTTATTATGTCAATGAGCGATCCAATTGCAGATATGCTTACAAGAATTCGTAATGCTAATACAGCAAAGCATGATACAGTAGAAATCCCTGCTTCAAAGATGAAGAAAGCTATTGCCGACATACTTTTATCAGAAGGATATGTTAAGGCTGTAGATATCGTTGAGGACGGCAAGTTCGAGACAATAAAGATCACATTGAAGTACGGCGCAGACAAGAATGAGAAGATCATCACAGGTCTTAGAAGAATTTCTAAGCCAGGTCTTCGAGTATACGCAAGCAAGGATGAGCTTCCAAGAGTATTAGGTGGACTTGGAACTGCTATTATCTCCACAAACAAGGGCGTATTAACAGATAAGGAAGCGAGAAAACAGAACGTAGGTGGAGAAGTACTTGCGTTTATTTGGTAAAAGGAGGACGGCAAAATGTCACGTATCGGAAGAATGCCTATCGCTGTACCTGCAGGCGTAACTGTAGATATAGCAGAAAATAATAAAGTGACTGTTAAAGGACCAAAGGGAACTCTCGAGAGAGTTCTCCCTGCGGAAATGGAAATAAAGTTAGATGGCGATACACTCACAGTATCAAGACCTAACGATTTGAAGAAGATGAAATCATTACACGGGCTTACAAGAACACTCCTTCACAACATGATCGTTGGTGTTACTGATGGATTTTCAAAGGATCTTGAGGTCAATGGTGTAGGTTACAGAGCTCAGAAACAGGGTAATAAGCTTGTTCTTGCTCTTGGTTATTCACATCCAGTAGAGATGGTTGATCCAGAGGGTATCGAGACAAAGGTTGACGGTAACAAGATCACAGTAAGCGGAATCAGCAAGGAGAAGGTTGGTCAGTACGCTGCTGAGATCAGAGAGAAGAGAGCACCAGAGCCATACAAGGGCAAAGGTATCAAGTATATGGATGAGACTATCAGACGTAAAGTTGGTAAGACTGGTAAGAAATAATAAAGGAGTGAGATAAGATGATTAATAAAGAATCAAGAAGCGCAATTCGTTTAAAGAAGCATATGCGTGTTCGTAATCGTTTAGCTGGAACAACAGAGAGACCACGTTTAGCTGTATTCAGAAGTAATAATCATATGTACGCTCAGATTATTGATGATTCAGTTGGTAAGACATTAGTAGCAGCATCTACAACAGAGAAGGCTATTAAGGATGAGCTTGAGAAAACAGATGATGTTGATGCAGCAGCTTACGTTGGTAAGGTTATTGCTGAGAGAGCACTTGAGAAGGGTATCAAGACTGTTATCTACGATAGAGGCGGTTTCGTATACCACGGTAAGGTTCAGGCATTAGCAGATGCAGCGAGAGAAGCTGGTCTGGAATTCTAGTAAGGAGGAAGAACAACGTATGAAGCGTGAAATAATTGATGCAAGTAAGTTAGAGTTAGAAGATAAAGTTGTTGCCATCAAGCGTGTAACAAAGGTTGTTAAGGGTGGACGTAATTCTAGAGTTGCAGCTCTCGTAGTTGTAGGTGATAGAAACGGTCACGTTGGCGTTGGTGTTGGCAAGGCAGTTGAGACTCCAGAAGCTATCCGTAAGGGTAAGGAGGATGCTGCAAAGCATTTAGTTACAGTTCCTGTAAATGAAGTTGGTAGTATCCCTTACGACTGGAATGGACAGTTCGGCAGTGCTTCAGTTCTCCTGAAGACAGCTCCAGAAGGTACTGGTATCATCGCTGGTGGTCCTGCTCGTAGCGTACTTGAGCTTGCAGGATATAAGAACATCCGTACAAAGTCCTTAGGATCAAACAACAAACAGAACGTAGTTCTTGCAACAATCAAGGGCCTTACAGAGATAAAGAACCCAGAGGATATCGCAAGACTTCGTGGAAAATCTGTTGATGAGATACTTAACTAAGGAGGTATTATAAGATGGCAGATAAGTTAAAGGTAACTTTGGTAAAGTCCCCTATCGGCGCTGTACCAAAGCATAGAAAGACAGTAGAGGCTCTTGGACTTAAGAAGGTTAACAAGTCAGTAGAGCTCCCAAATAACGCTGCAACACTTGGAATGGTTAAGCAGGTTAGTTATATGGTAAAGGTTGAGGAAGTATAAGAGAAGGAGGATACGCAGATCATGGATTTATCTACATTAAAGCCAGCTGAAGGCTCAAAGCATAGTGCTAATTTCCGTGTAGGTCGTGGACATGGTTCAGGAAATGGCAAGACTGCAGGTAAGGGACATAAGGGTCAGAAGGCACGTTCTGGATCACCTAGACCAGGTTTCGAAGGTGGACAGATGCCATTATATAGACGTCTTCCTAAGAGAGGCTTTAATTGCATCAATCACAAAGAGATTGTTGCAATCAATGTATCAGCTCTTGAGAGATTCGAGGATGGCTCAGACGTAACAGTTGAGACATTAGTAGAGGCAGGTATCATTAAGAATCCTCGTGATGGAGTTAAGATTCTTGGAAATGGAGAGTTAACTAAAAAGCTCAACGTTAAGGCTAATGCTTTTTCAAAGTCAGCAGCTGAGAAAATTGAAGCTCTTGGCGGAAAAGCAGAGGTGATGTAATATGTTCAAAACCTTAATCAACGCATTTAAGGTACAGGATATACGAAGAAGACTTTTATATACGTTTTTTATTCTCGTGGTAATCAGACTTGGTAGTCTGATTACTGTGCCGGGAATAAGTGCGGATGCGATAAGAGAATACATGCAGAATGCCCTTGGTGATTCACTGAACATTTTTAGTTCTTTCACTGGAGGATCGTTCGAGCAGATGTCGATTTTTGCATTGTCAGTTACACCATATATCACGGCTTCCATTATCATACAGCTTCTCACAATCGCCATACCGGCACTTGAGGAGATGCAGAAGGATGGAGAGGATGGCCGAAAGAAGATTACAGCGATCACAAGATACATGACAGTAGGGCTTGCAATACTTGAGAGTTCTGGTCTTGTTGTAGGATTTGGAAACAAGGGTGTAATTGATAATTACAATTTCTGGACAGTACTTACTATAGTAGTAATCTTGACAGCTGGAAGTGCTATCGTAATGTGGCTTGGTGAGCGTGCAACTGAAAAGGGTGTTGGTAATGGTATATCAGTAATCCTGTTGATCAACATCGTATCAACAATGCCAAATGACCTTAAGAACATGTACACACAGTTCATGAAGGGAAAAGATTTTGTAAGATTTACACTTGTATGTCTTCTGATCATTGCAGTAATAATACTTACAGTAGTATTCGTATGTGCGCTTCAGGGTGCTGAGAGAAAGATACCTGTTCAGTATGCCAAGACAGTAAGAGGAAGAAAGACAATGGGTGGACAGTCCTCACATATTCCTCTCAAGGTTAATACAGCAGGTGTTATCCCAGTTATCTTTGCATCATCTCTCCTTTCTGTTCCACAGATTATTGTTAATCTGTTCAACATTAAGTCGTCAGGTGTTGGGGCAAAGATTATGCAGGCACTGAGCCAGAGCTATTGGTTTAACAGAACTTATCCTTGGGCATCGATTGGTTTGATAGTATATATATTACTTGTATTCTTCTTTGCTTATTTTTACACAGCAATCACATTCAATCCAATGGAGATTGCAAATAACATGAAGAAAAGTGGTGGCTTTATACCAGGTATCAGACCAGGACAGCCTACTCAGGATTATTTAAATAAAATTTTGAACTACATCATATTTATAGGTGCTGTAGGTCTTATCATAGTAGCATGTATACCAATGTTCTTCAGCGGTTTCTTTGGAGCAAATGTTTCATTTGGAGGAACATCACTTATCATCGTTGTAGGTGTTGTTATAGAGACAATAAAGAATATTGAGTCGCGTATGCTGGTAAGAAACTATCAGGGATTCCTTTTAGACTAATATGACGTGGCTGAAAGCATGAATGGGAATGTGCAATATAGGATCAATATAGTATTTATATATTTATTCATATAGTACATTCCTATTTGTGCCATATAACGCATGAGGGACCGCCGGTGGCAGTCCCTATGCGTGTAGTTAGAGGGAAGTATCTTGTGTTTTCGTTCTTAGACGGGAAATGGGGACAGACAGTATTAGCAAATACCAAATATTATATACAGAAAACAGATTAGATTTTGGAGGTTAAATATATGAAGATAATCATGTTAGGAGCACCAGGCGCAGGAAAAGGTACTCAGGCGAAGATGATCGCTGCGAAGTATGGTGTGCCACATATCTCAACAGGAGATATATTCAGAGCAAACATAAAGAATGGCACAGAGCTTGGAGCAAAGGCAAAGGAGTACATGGACAAGGGACTTCTTGTGCCGGATGAGCTCGTTGTTGATTTAGTTATAGATAGATTCAAGGCTGATGATTGTGCGAAGGGATATATTCTTGATGGATTCCCAAGAACGATCCCACAGGCAGAGGCGCTTGACAAGGCACTCTCAGCAATTGGAGATTCAGTTGACTATGCAATAAATGTTGAGGTTCCAGATGAGAATATCATTGAGAGAATGTCAGGCAGACGTGCATGTGTAGGATGTGGTGCTACATACCATATCGTATACAATCCTACAAAGGTTGAGGGTAAGTGTGATACATGTGGTGCAGACCTCATACTCAGAGATGACGACAAGCCTGAGACAGTAAAAAAGAGACTTGATGTATATCATGAGCAGACACAGCCTCTTATTGATTACTATAAGGCAAAGGGAATTCTTAAGGAAGTAGACGGAACAGTGGATATGAAGGATGTATTTGCTGCCATCACTGATATATTAGGTGAGTAAATATGAAAGGTATTTCCATAAAATCCCAGGAAGAGATTGAACTTATGAGGGAGGCTGGAAGAATTCTTGCCATAACTCATGAGGAACTGCGAAAAGCACTGAAACCGGGCATGTCGACATATGACATTGACAGGCTAGGTGAGGAGGTTATACGGAGTTATGGCTGCGAGCCATCGTTTCTTAATTATCAGGGGTATCCGGCATCGATATGTGTATCAGTAAATGAGGAGGTTGTTCATGGAATACCTTCTAAAGACAGAATACTGAAGGATGGAGATATCGTAAGTCTGGATGCTGGAGTTATATATAAGGGATATCATTCAGATTCAGCCAGAACATATGGCATTGGTGAGACAACGGATCTTGCAAAGTATCTTATGGAAGCGACAAAGCAGTGCTTCTTCGAGGGGATGCAGGCTGCAAGAGCTGGAAATCATGTGCGCGATATAGGGATTGCGATAGAGTCATATGCCGATGAGTGCGGGCTTGGAGTTGTGATAGATTTGGTAGGACATGGAGTTGGGAAGAATCTGCACGAAGAACCGGAGGTTCCAAACTTTGCGACCAGAAGACGCGGACCAAAGCTTAAAGCTGGCATGACAATAGCGATAGAGCCGATGATCACATTGGGGGATTATGATGTGAGATGGCTGGATGATGGCTGGACAGTTGTGACTGCCGATAGATCACTGGCAGCACACTACGAGAATACAATACTTATAACTGATTCGGATCCCGAGATATTATCAAGGGCGGATGGAATAGAGTTATAGTTGTTATATAGAACTCATAAGTTGATTTAGTATAATAGGAGGATTTTAGAAAATGTCAAAGGCAGATGTAATCGAAGTAGAAGGAACAGTAGTTGAGAAACTTCCAAATGCAATGTTTCAGGTAGAACTTGAGAATGGACACAAGGTTCTTGCTCATATAAGTGGAAAGCTCAGAATGAATTATATAAAGATTCTTCCTGGCGATAAAGTTACCATAGAGTTATCACCATATGATCTCACAAAGGGCAGAATCGTATGGAGAGATAAATAAACACTATATATTTGAGGAATAAACAAGAGAAATAATAAAAAAAGTAAAATTTGCTATTGCATTTTAACGTTTCAAATGGTAGAATGCTAATTCGTAGCGGACTTTTTTTGAAAGGAGAGTTTCTAATGAAGGTTAGAGCATCAGTAAAACCTATCTGCGATAAGTGCAAAGTTATCAAGAGAAAGGGAATCGTTAGAGTTATCTGCGAGAATCCAAAGCACAAGCAGCGTCAGGGTTAATCAAAAAAGGAAAAGAAGTATATGGATGATAGCCCATCCCGTATTGAAAAATTAATGAAAGATTAATGAAAGATATGTAAGATATACTTATTTTCGTGCGTCAGTACATACATCTAATGTACTGTATTATTTAAAAGCGGCTGTGGCATATAACAATTTATGCCGATACAATTATATAATTATACAACTTAGTTGAAGGCGACAGTGTATGCATTTCACCCCATAGCAATGTGTTATGGGATACATTTGTGAATTCAGCTTAAAAGAAGATTTTACGGAGGTTATTATAATGGCTCGTATTTCAGGTGTTGATTTACCAAGAGAGAAACGTGTTGAAATTGGTCTTACTTATATCTATGGTATAGGACTTCCTTCATCACAGCGTATTCTTAAGGAAGCAAACGTTAATCCTGACACACGTTGCGCAGATCTGACTGACGATGAGGTTAGAAGACTCAGCGAAGTTATCAAGGCAACACAGGTAGTAGAGGGAGATTTACGTAGAGAGATAGGCTTCAATATTAAGCGTTTACAGGAGATCGCTTGCTATCGTGGTAAGCGTCATAGACAGGGACTTCCTGTTCGTGGACAGAAGACTAAGACTAACGCTAGAACTCGTAAGGGTCCTAAGAAGACTGTTGCTAATAAGAAGAAGTAATATTTTATAGAATATATTTGTAAAAAACCATAGGAGGTTTAGGCTAATGGCTAAGCAGGCAACTAAAAAAGTGGCTAAGAAGCGTGTCAGAAAGAGCGTACAGCACGGACAGGCTCATATTCAGTCATCTTTCAATAATACAATTGTTACATTAACAGACGCTGAAGGCAATGCGCTTTCATGGGCAAGCGCTGGTGGATTAGGATTCAAGGGTTCTAAGAAGTCAACTCCATATGCTGCTCAGATGGCTGCAGAGACAGCTGCAAAGGCTGCTGCACCTTACGGACTCAAGACAATCGATGTATTTGTTAAGGGACCAGGTTCAGGAAGAGAGGCTGCAATTCGTGCACTCTCAGCATGTGGTATAGATGTAGTAAGTATCAAGGATGTTACTCCGGTTCCACATAACGGATGTCGTCCACCAAAGAGAAGAAGAGTTTAATTTTAGGAGGTACAAACAAGATGGCAGTAGATAGAACCCCAGTTCTTAAGAGATGCAGATCTTTAGGCATGGAGCCAATGTATCTCGGAATAGACAAGAAGTCAAACAGAAAACCAAACAGATCAAATAGAAAGCAGAGCGAGTATGGACTTCAGCTCCGCGAGAAGCAGAAGGCAAAGTTCATTTATGGTGTACTTGAGAAGCCTTTCCGTAATCTTTATGCAAAGGCAGAGCAGCAGAAGGGATTAACAGGTCCTAACCTCATGACATTGCTTGAGCTCAGACTTGACAACATTATCTTCAGATTAGGCTTTGCCAGAACAAGAAGAGAGGCAAGACAGATCGTAGATCATAAGCACGTACTTGTAAACGGCAAGTGTGTAAACATCCCTTCATATTCAGTTAAGCCAGGCGATAAGATTGAGATCAGAGAGAAGAGCAAGTCTCTTCAGAGATACAAGGATATCATGGCAGCAACAGAGGGCGTTCTCGTACCAGGCTGGTTGACAGCAGACAGAGATAACCTCACAGGTGAAGTTGTAGAGAAGCCAAGCAGAGAGCAGATCGATGTTCCTGTAAATGAGACTCTTATCGTCGAGTTATATTCTAAGTAAGATTTGTTCTTTATTTATACATTTTGTAACTTGGAGTGTAGCATTTTAAAACCCGTAAAGGAGGGGCTTAGATGTTTGAGTTTGAAAAACCAAAAATCGAGATCGTTGAGACTTCAGATGACAACAAGTATGGCAAGTTTGTAATCGAGCCTTTAGAGAGAGGTTACGGTATAACACTTGGTAACTCACTTAGAAGAATAATGCTTTCTTCATTGCCAGGTACTGCTGTAAGCCACGTTAAGATAAAAGGTGTTTTACATGAGTTCAGCTCAATACCAGGTGTAAAAGAGGATGTTACTGAGATCATAATGAACATCAAGAATGTCGTTATTAAGAACAACTCAGATACATTCGAGCCAAAGCAGGCATATATTGATGTCGTTGGTGAGAGAGTTGTTAAGGCGGGAGATATCAAGGTTGACGGAGATATCGAGATCGTCAATCCAGACCTTGTTATAGCAAACCTTAGTGGCCCTGATGCAAAGCTTGAGATGGAGCTTACAATTGCCAATGGTCGTGGATATGTGAGCCTTGACAAGAACAAGGAAGCAGATGCACCTATTGATGTTATCGCTATTGACTCAATCTTCACCCCTGTTGAAAGAGTAAACCTTACAGTTCAGAATACACGTGTTGGTCAGGTTACTGACTATGATAAGTTAACTCTTGATGTATATACAAACGGAGCTCTTGCTCCAGACGAGGCAGTAAGTCTTGCTGCAAATCTTCTGGTAGAGCACTTAAAGCTGTTCGTAGATTTATCAGAGAACGCACGTCTTGTAGATGTTATGGTTGAGAGCACAACAGACGAGAAGGAAAAGGTTCTTGAGATGAATATCGATGAGCTTGAGTTGTCAGTTCGTTCATACAACTGTCTCAAGAGAGCTGGTATCAACACAGTTCAGGAACTTATCAATAAGACACCAGAGGATATGATGAAGGTTCGTAACCTTGGTCGTAAGTCACTGGATGAAGTTTTAGCTAAGCTTAAGGAGCTGGGCTTAGCGCTTAATCAGAACGAAGACTAATAAATTAGTTTTCGCATACCACTCAAGCTGAATAATAGTAAGCACAGTGAAGACCCGCAAAGGGTATAGGAGGATAATTAAAATGGCAAAGTATAGAAAGCTTGGAAAAGCAAGCGCACAGAGAAACGCATTACTTCGTAACCAGGTAACTCAGTTACTGTATCATGGAAAGATCAAGACAACAGAGGCAAGAGCTAAGGAAGTTGTTAAGATCGTAGAGAAGCTCATCACATTAGCAGTTGCTGAGAAGGACAACTACGATGAGGTTACAGTTCAGGCTAAGGTTGCTAAGAAGGATAAAGATGGCAAGAGAATCAAGGAAGTTGTAGATGGTAAGAAGATTACTGCATACGACACAATTGAGAAGAAGGTAAAGAAGGATCAGCCTTCAAGACTTCATGCCAGAAGAGAGATGCTCAAGGTTTTATATCCAGTTGTTGAAGTTCCTACAGATGCTGCTGGTAAGAAGGCCGGTACAAAGAAGATCGATTTAACACAGAAGTTATTCGACGAGTACGGTACAAAGTACGCAGGACGTAAGGGTGGTTACACAAGAATCATCAAGATCGGTCAGCGTAAGGGTGATCAGGCTCTTGAGGTTATTCTCGAGTTAGTATAATCATATAATCAATAAGATTTATACAAGTATATAAACAGGGCTGCAGTACATAGACGTATTAGTATACGTTTTGTGTACGGCGGCTCTTTTTTATAACAAGAAAACCTGTCATGTGATATATTGAAAGATATGATAGCTATCTACAAGGAAATAGTATGAGTTTTATAAATATCAAAGGATTATCTCATAAATTTAATATAAAAGATAAGGACGGTAATAAGGTAGGGGAGAACTGGGCTGTAAAGGACGTTGATTTTCTTGCAGATAAAGGAGAGATGATAGCGATTCTTGGACGAAATGGTTCGGGTAAATCAACATTTGCAAGACATTTAAATGGGCTTCTTGCACCGCATGAGGGAACCGTGATAATAGGTGGACAGGATCTGTCCAAAGTGAGTGTATTGTCATCAATCAGAAGACAGGTGGGAATGGTATTTCAGAACCCGGACAATCAGATAGTTGGGAATACGCTTGCTGAGGACGTTGGATTTGGGCTTGAAAATCTCGGTATATCAAGTGCTGATATATGGGATAAGATTGACGAGATGCTTGAATTGACGGGCCTTGCGGCATACAAATACAGCAATACTTCAAGGATAAGCGGTGGACAGAAGCAGAGACTTGCGATAGCGTCAGCCATGGCTATGACGCCGGAGTGTATAGTTCTTGACGAGGCTACATCCATGCTTGACCCGCAGGGGGCACGAGATATGCTGGAGCTTGTGCAGAAATTGCACAGAGAGAAGAATATAACCGTTATCATGGTGACTCACAAGATATCTGAGGCACTTATGGCGGATCGAGTATATATATTGGACAACAGTAAGATAGTTGCAGAGGGGACACCGGAGGATGTATTTACCGATGTTGAGAGACTTAAAAAATACGGACTTGAGATTCCTGTTAGAATGAAGCTTGAAGCAGGAATACCTGTAGACATCTGCAGTGAGTACAAGAAAAAACATTTGCAGATAAGCCAGGATGCGGGAGTTTCCGCGGATCATATAGGTGACAGTGGTAATTCTCTCAGTAATTTAAGGAGATGTATAGTTGAGCTTCAGAATGTGTCATACTCATATATGAATGGAAATGAAGAGTATAAGGCGCTTTCTGATATAGACCTGAAGATATATGAGGGGCAGGTAGTGTCGGTGATCGGACAGACAGGTTCGGGAAAGAGCACGCTATTACAGATGATAAATAAGCTTATAGCCCCACAGAGTGGACACGTATATCTGTATGAAACAGATGTGCAGAGAGTAAGGAATATAAAGGATATAAGAAGGCGTATAGGATATGTGTTTCAGTTCCCAGAATCGCAGCTGTTTGAGAACACGGTGCTAAAAGACGTAATGTATGGACCAATCAACTTTGGCATGTCTAAGGAGGAAGCAGAGCGGGCAGCGGAAAATGCGCTGGATCTTGTTGGCGTTCCGAAAAAATATGCGGATTATTCACCGTTTGAACTGTCAGGAGGACTAAAAAAGCGAGTTGCCATAGCGGGAATACTTGCGTATGAACCGGAGATATTGATACTTGACGAGCCTGCGTGTGGACTTGATGGTGAGAGCCGGGAACAGTTGTGGAATCTTATACGAACGCTCAATAGAGAAAAAAATGTGACCATCATACTGGTATCCCACGATATGGAGGATGTGTACGAGATGTCAGAGAGGGTTCTTCTTATGGATCATGGTAGAATCGTGTATGATGGGGGAACAGTAGGCTTCTTTGATGATAAGGAGCTACTTGACCGATATGGTATAGAGACTCCAGATGGTTTTAAAATGTGGCAAAATCTTTAAAATGGTGGTTAAATTAGCTAGATTTTAAGCGATGTTTATAATATATGACCGGATGTTCAAAATAGATGATTAAATAGGAGACTTTAGAATGATTCGAGACATTACGATAGGACAATATTATAGTGGTGAATCGGTGATCCACAGAATGGATCCAAGGACCAAACTTGCAATCACATTTGTATATGCAATATCGCTTTTTCTCTGCAAAGACTGGATCATGATACTGACAGCAACTGTATTTCTTTGTACATATGTAGCTGTTAGCAGGGTTCCCTTAACATATATATGCAAAGGCCTCAAGGTTATATGGATGTTTATTTTCTTTACAGCAATATTCAGTGTGTTCAATGGTGATGGAAATGTGATATGGAGCTGGCACAGACTTCGGATAACAGACAAAAGCGTGATGACAACAGTGCTGGTTGTGGTGCGGCTTGTATATCTCATAATTGGTTCATCAGTGATGACGTATACTACGCGACCTATGAACCTGGCAAATGGTCTTGAGAGCAGCCTGGGATTTTTGAAGAAGGTCAAAGTTCCGGTGGCAGAGATGGCTATGATGCTCATGATCGCGCTGAGATTTATTCCTATTTTTATGGAGGAGCTGGATAAGATCATGAAAGCACAGCTTTCCAGAGGCGCGGATTTTGAGAGTGGAAATATATTCAGAAGGATAAAGAGTTATGTGCCTGTATTTGTGCCGCTTTTTGTGTCAGCGATAAGGAGAGCTATTGATCTGGCACAGGCAATGGATGCCAGATGTTTTGACGGCAGTGAGGGTAGAAGTCGTATGAATCCTTTAAAATACAGTGGAACAGACTATGTAGGTTATGCTATAGTGTTGATGTATCTGGGGTGCATGATAGTGTACAGATGTGTATTGTAGAAAATACTGTGGATATTATTCCATGATACCTGAATGATTTGGAATCAAGATCTGCACTGCATATAGACTTGACTGAGAATGTATTAGTGGCAGAGCAATTTAGATACATTGATAAGTATAGAAAAGGATATAGATATGAAAAGAGTAAAATTGGTCGTGGCCTACGATGGAACAAATTATTGCGGATGGCAGGTCCAGATAAATGGAATAACTGTGGAGGAGGTCCTGAATAAGACTCTCAGCGAACTCTGCCACGAGAATATAAAGGTGATAGGAGCCAGTAGGACGGATTCCGGAGTGCATGCCCTGGGAAATGTGGCGGTATTTGATACTGAATCAGGGATACCAGGAGAAAAGTTTTCATTTGCGCTTAATCAGCGGCTTCCGGAAGACATAAGGATACAAGAGTCCTGCCAGGTGGCGGACGATTTTCATCCGAGATACTGTGATACGATCAAGACATATGAATACAAGATATTAAACAGAAGATTTGATATGCCGACGGAGCGTCTTTACTCGACATTCGTCTATTATCCGCTTGATATAGATAAGATGAAACGAGCTGCGGCTGTTCTGGTAGGAGAGCACGATTTCAATAGCTTCTGTTCAACAAGATCACAGGTAGAGAATACAGTCCGTACAATAACAGATATAACCATAGATAAAGTTGGTGATATGATACATATAAGGATAAGCGGAAATGGTTTCCTGTACAATATGGTCCGTATCATAGTGGGAACTTTGATGAAGATAGGCCTTGGAATCTGGCCAGAGGACTGTATGGAGTCAATACTTGCGGCGAAGGATAGGACGAAAGCAGGACCGAAAGCCGAAGCAAAGGGGCTTACTCTTGTGGAGATAAAATATCTGTAAACGTAAACGGCTGTAGACGTATAATATTTGCCGGGATAAGATAAAATTGCTGATAATATGTTGGCAGTTCACAAAATAGCGTGGTTATATTTTGTATATAATAACTTGGAAAAGTGGACTTGAAATAATCTAGAAATAAGAATGAAAAGTGGAAAACATCTAGCAAAAAAGTGAAAAATAGATGAAAAACATTGTGTGAAATGCACAAAAAATAATGAAAATAAGAGCCAATCATGTTATAATTACATTGAAATGCTGCTACATGACGGATATGTCAGGAATTGTTTCGAAGTGTTCGGAATATTTCAAGGTGTTTCAGTGAAGATAACATGATTGGCTTTTTTTATTTTGATTTTAGGAGGGCAAACGATGGCAAGATTTACATTACCAAGAGATTTATATCACGGAAAAGGTGCTTTGGAGGCACTCAAAACATTCAAGGGTAAGAGAGCTATGGTCTGTGTTGGAGGCGGATCCATGAAGAGATTTGGATTCCTTGACAGGGCAGTTCAGTACCTTGAGGAAGCTGGAATGGAAGTTAAGTTATTTGAAGGAATTGAGCCAGATCCTTCAGTAGAGACGGTTATGAAGGGTGCAGCAGCCATGCTTGAATTTGAGCCAGACTGGATAGTGGCCATCGGTGGTGGTTCACCTATAGATGCAGCAAAGGCTATGTGGATAAAGTATGAGTATCCTGATGCGACATTCGAGGATATGTGCAAGGTATTTGGAATTCCGGAGCTCAGAAAGAAAGCTCATTTCTGTGCTATCTCTTCCACTTCGGGAACTGCCACAGAGGTTACAGCATTCTCGATCATCACAGATTATGAGAAGGGAATCAAGTATCCGATAGCTGATTTTGAGATTACACCTGATGTTGCGATCGTAGATCCTGAGCTGGCAGAGACCATGCCTCAGAAGCTGGTTGCTCACACAGGTATGGATGCCATGACACATGCAATCGAGGCTTATGTATCGACAGCAAACTGCGATTTTACTGATCCTCTGGCACTTCATGCCATCAAGATGATACAGAATGATCTGGTTGGATCATATAACGGAGACATGGAGAAGCGAGACGCAATGCACAATGCGCAGTGCCTGGCAGGTATGGCATTTTCAAATGCACTGCTTGGAATCGTACATTCAATGGCACACAAGACCGGAGCAGCATTTGCCGATTACGGTGCACATATCATCCACGGAGCAGCAAATGCGATGTATCTCCCAAAGGTTATCGCTTTCAATGCAAAGGATGAGACAGCAAAGATTCGTTACGGCGAGATAGCAGACTTCATGGGCCTTGGCGGAGAGACCCTCGACGAGAAGATAGCTCTTCTCATCGCATATCTGCGCAAGATGAATGATGAGCTGAACATACCTCACTGTATCAAGAATTATGGACCAGACAGCTATCCATGTGAGCAGGGCTTTGTTCCGGAGGACGTATTCCTTGAGAGACTTCCTGAGATCGCTGCAAATGCGATACTTGATGCATGTACAGGCTCCAACCCAAGACAGCCAAGCCAGGAGGAGATGGAGAAGCTGCTGAAGTGCTGCTACTATGACACAGAGGTGGATTTCTAAATAAAAGATAGTATTTACAGACAGAAGAATGAATGATAATATGGTATCCGGCGGTGCACATGTATCGCCGGATATTTTTGTTGGAAAAAATAGTTGACAACAAAATGTAATTATAATATACTTGCAAAGTATGCGAAGTTTATAAGTGTGTTTCGAACCAATGCCCCGGTAAGGAATGTGCTGAATATACATTAGTAAAGAAGATTATAAAAGAATAATTTAGGAGGTACCACGATGAAGAGCTTTATGGCAAGCCCATCAACAATAGAGAGAAAGTGGTATGTAGTTGACGCTACAGGACATACTTTAGGTCGTCTTGCATCAGAGATCGCAAGCATTTTAAGAGGAAAGAACAAGCCAACATATACACCACACATTGATACAGGTGATTATGTAATAGTAGTAAACGCTGACAAGATCCAGGTAACTGGTAAGAAGTTAGATCAGAAGGTATACTACAACCACTCAGATTATGTAGGTGGTATGAAAGAGACAACTCTTCGTGAGAAGATGGCTAAGAAGCCAGAGGATGTTATCTACCTTGCAGTTAAGGGAATGCTTCCAAAGGGACCACTTGGCAGAGAGATGATTACAAAGCTTCACGTATACGCTGGTGCAGATCACAAGCATCAGGCACAGAAGCCAGAAGTATTAGAGATTAAGTACTAAGAAGGAGGAGATTAACAGATGGCTAAGACAACAAAGTTCTATGGAACAGGAAGAAGAAAAAGCAGTATCGCCAGAGTTTACATCACTCCAGGTACTGGTAAGATTGTTATAAACAAGAAGGATATGGATGAGTACTTTGGCCTTGATACACTCAAGGTTATCGTAAAGCAGCCACTCGTTGCTACAGGCACAGAAGGTAAGTACGATGTACTCGTTAACGTATGTGGTGGTGGTTTTACAGGTCAGGCTGGAGCTATCAGACATGGTATTTCAAGAGCACTCCTTGAGGTTGATGCTGAGTACAGACCAATCCTTAAGAAGGCTGGATACCTTACAAGAGATCCAAGAATGAAGGAGAGAAAGAAGTACGGTCTCAAAGCCGCTCGTCGTGCTCCACAGTTCTCAAAGAGATAATTATATCATTTCAGATATATCAAGAACCCGCAGAAGTCCAACACTTTTGTGGGTTCTTTTTTTCAGAACTTTTGAGATTCAGATTAGGAGGAACAAAAGATATGGTGACATTATTGTCGAAGCTATGGATCAAATCAGATAATTATAAGGATAGCAAGGTGAGGGAGAAATATGGTGTTCTTTGCGGAGCTGTTGGTATATTTTTGAATGTATTATTGTTTCTGGGAAAATTCTTTGCTGGATTACTTTCGGGGGCTATCTCGATCACGGCGGATGCGTTCAACAATTTATCAGATGCAGGAAGCTCGTTTATATCTATGATAGGCTTTAAGTTATCTGGCAGAAAACCGGACCCGGATCATCCGTTTGGACATGGAAGAATAGAGTATATATCAGGCTTATTTGTAGCAGTCATGATCATATTGATGGCCTACGAGCTTATTAAAGATTCAATCGGAAAGATCCTACATCCGGAACTTCCAAAATTCAGCAGTCTAGTTGCCGTTATACTAGTTGTTTCAATTGGAGTAAAGATATATATGTATTTCTACAACAGGAGTATAGGCAGAAAGATAGAGAGTGCGACCATGATAGCGACGGCGAAAGACAGTTTATCTGATACATTTTCCACAATGGTTGTTCTTGCATCTGCACTTGCTGCTCATTTCTGGAAAATACCTATAGATGGATATTGCGGGTTCTTGGTGGGCGTGATGATACTCATAGCTGGCATCACTGCAATGAAGGATACGGTCAGCCCTTTGCTTGGTCAGGCACCGGAACCAGAGCTTGTGGACGAGATCGAGAAGATCGTGAGGTGTGATAAAAGGATCCTTGGTATTCATGATCTTGTGGTCCATGATTATGGACCTGGCAGACTTATGGTCAGCCTGCACGCAGAAGTTCCTTATAAGGAAGATATTCTTGAACTGCATGATCTGATCGATCAGATAGAATTCTCTCTCAGAAAAGAATTAAATTGCGAGCCTGTCATTCACATGGATCCGATAGTAGATGACGATGAGGAGACAAATGCTGTGAAAGCGCGGATCACTGAAATTATAGAATCACTTAATAAGGATAGCAGAAAAAATGAAAATGTTCAGTTTCACGACTTTAGAATGGTAAAGGGTTCAACACATTCCAATTTGATTTTTGATGTGGTTTTGCCACATGGATATCAAATGTCGGAAGAACAGATAATATCCTATATCAAGGAAAAAGTTAGTGAGTACAATAAAAATTACTATTGTGTGATACATATTGACAGAGCGTATGTAAAATAATTCCAGATGGTGAGCATCCTGACCACAGAAGAGTAAGATCTTCTGTGGTTATTATTATTATTATTACATAATACATTTACAGGCATTTCCTCAATCTTAGGTTTGACTTTACTATGATAAACTGTTACTATGTTACCGTGTTGTGCCCTAATAGGGCTTATATATCATGCAGATGCCCGGTGTAGTGTGTTTCATGCATCTGCCAAGTATATTTAGGATATTTCAGGAGGAAAAAAGTATGAAAAAGTTATTATCACTGCTCTTAGTGGCAGCAATGGGACTTTCACTGGTTGGATGCGGCGGATCTGATAACGGATCTAAGAGTGAGTCAAAGAGTGATCTGGAGTATGTAAAGGATAAGGGAACTCTCGTTGTCGGCATTACAGACTTCGCACCGATGGATTACAAGGATGAGTCAGGCAACTGGATCGGATTTGACGCAGATATGGCATCAGCATTTGCAGAGAGCCTTGGCGTAAAGGCAGAGTTCGTAGAGATAGACTGGGACAACAAGATCATGGAGCTTGACGGCAAGACCATCGACTGTGTATGGAACGGTATGACACTTACAGATGAGGTTACAAGCTCAATGGCATGTTCAGATGCATACTGCAACAATGCTCAGGTAGTTATCGTGCCAAAAGATAAGGCAGACAAGTATCAGACAGTAGACAGCATCAAGGAGCTTACATTTGCTGTAGAGGCAGGAAGCGCAGGCGAGGATCAGGCCAAGGCGCTTGGTCTCAACTATACAGCGGTAAAGGCACAGGCAGATGCACTCATGGAAGTTGCAGCTGGAACATCAGATGCAGCAATCATTGATTCGCTTATGGCAGCAGCTATGGTTGGTGAGGGAACAGGTTATGACAAGCTCACATATACCGTAGGTCTCAACAGCGAGGAGTATGGCGTTGGCTTCAGAAAGGACTCAGATCTTGTAGCTGAGCTCAACAAGTTCTTTGCAGACAGTAAGGCTGACGGTTCAATGGAGAAGTGTGCTGAGACATATAAGGTACAGGCTGCACTTGCAAAGTAATAGATAAGATATAATTAGTATTTTTACCATCACTTAGAGAGAAAAATTATTATGGATTTGTTTTTTGAACAGCTCCCGGTCGTACTTGGAGCTCTTAATACAGGATTTATACAGACATTAAAATTGTTCTTTGTGACATTGCTCGGTGCATTTCCACTTGGACTTCTTATAGCACTCGGTTCCATGTCAAAGTTTAAACCGCTCAGCTATCTTATGAAGTTCATCGTATGGATAGTGAGAGGTACACCACTTATGATACAGCTGCTCATCATATATTATTTCCCGGGACTTGTATTTCACAATCCGGTATGGGGCGGCGGCGAAGGCGGAAGATTTGTTGCGGCATCGGTGTCATTCATAGTGAACTATGCCTGCTATTTCTCAGAGATTTACCGTGGAGGTATCCAGGGTATTCCTGTAGGACAGGAGGAAGCCGGACTCGTGCTTGGCATGACTCCAAAGCAGATATTCTTCAAGGTCAAGCTTTTGCAGATGATAAAGAAGATAGTTCCGGCGATGTCCAACGAGATCATAACTCTGGTCAAGGATACGTCCCTTGCCCGTATCATCGCACTTCAGGAGATAATCTGGGCAGGACAGGCATTCATGAAAGGTTCACAGGGAATTTCAGGTGCAATATGGCCACTCTTCTTCTGCGCATTCTACTATTTGATCTGGAATGGCGTACTCACAGTTTTACTTGGCAAATTAGAGAAGAAACTTGATTTCTTTAGATAGGAGGAGCCGCTATGAACGCAGTTCATACTCGGAATCGGCTCCGACGACCTGCCCCGCTGCGGAGCAGAGGGGCGATACATATTAAATAGGAGGAACCGCTATGGCTATATTAGAGGTTGAACATATAAAAAAGAAGTTTGGCAAGACGGATGTGCTCAAGGATATAAGCTTTTCTCTGGAGCAGGGCGAGGTCCTTTCTATCATAGGATCATCAGGAAGTGGAAAGACAACACTTCTTCGCTGTCTGAACTTTCTGGAGATGCCGGACAATGGAGTTATCCGTGTAAATGATGAGATCCTGCTTGATACGGACAAGCCGGAGACACTCAAGGAGTCGGAGGTGCGCAAGAAGAGACTGCATTTTGGACTTGTGTTCCAGTCATTTAATCTCTTTCCACAGTACACTGCGCTTCAGAACGTAATGCTTGCAAGAGAGCTTCTTGCAAAGGAGAGACCGGATTTCAAAGTAAATAAGAAGAATATACTCGACGAGATAAGAGTCCAGGCAGAGGAACTTCTACGCCAGATGGGACTTGAGGACAGAATGAACAACTATCCTCACCAGCTTTCAGGCGGACAGTGCCAGCGAGTTGCTATAGCAAGGGCGCTTGCGTTGCAGCCGGACATCCTGTGTTTCGATGAGCCTACATCGGCTCTTGATCCGGAGCTCACAGGAGAGGTACTTAAGGTCCTCAGAAACCTTGCAGACAAAAAGACGACCATGATAATTGTTACCCATGAGATGGCATTTGCAAAGGATGTTGCAAGTCAGGTCATATTCATGGATGATGGATATATACTTGAGCAGGGAAGACCTGATCAGGTATTTGACAATCCGAAGATGGAGAGGACAAAGCAATTTCTTTCATCATATTCATAAAAGATGTATAAGATCCCGGTGTATCGAAAAATGATGCACCGGGATTTTCTGTTTATATAAAAAATAATCACTAAAAATCTGAAAAACCGTCTGAAACTATACTATACAAAATTCACAAAACAAAAATAAGAAACAAGGCAGCAATTCTTCCCCATATACAAATGAATTTAGAAATAAAGGCAACGCAGATAGGATGCCATCTACCCAATGCAAAAAAAAATCAAGAAAATGACATGTCAGAGGTCTCCACAGAGGGATAAAAAAATCACCCCAGACGTTGAGTTAAAAAAGGTCAGTGTGTACCATTGGATATACCGTACGGAATACAAAGATTAACATATAAATAAATGTTTAACAGGAGGAGAAAAATTATGCCATTGAGAAGAGTGATAAACGACACCGAAAAAACAAAAAGAAGAACAGGAGGTTTTGACAAAGTCAAAGTAAATGATGACCGTGTACAAATACTGACCAGCGAGGGTAAAATATATGTTTTTGATAAACAAGATATATGCACTGTTACAAATATATCACTCAGTGTAAATGAAAGACCGGTAAATGCCAGCTTTGAGAATTCAGGGTATGGGACATCGACCAATGCTATCCGTTTTCAGAGATACCCGATAGTGGAATTTGTCAATCTTGCGCCGGAAACGGTGAAGAACTATATGAAGTCAATATTGATGGAGTCCGTCCTGGATCTGTCTGACGTTAAGGTGATACATTCATATAAGTGGGGGGACAATGAGCCGCATCTCTATATGCCAGATGATTGGGACGATGGAAGAATATATGCTGAACTGAGCGATGAAGAAGCAGACAAAGCCGATGAATATGACATAGACTATGTGGAAGATGGATATGAGGACGATTGGTATGAAGAGGAAGATGATGAGAATGAGTAGGAGAAATGTGATCTCATGATTGAAATGTGATACTGTTTTTCCAATGCAATGATGACACAGAGAAAACAATAAAGTATAGTAGTAGCAGCAAAGACACTAAATGTCGCTTGCCCAATGTCAGACGGGCAGACAGCATTTGGTGTCTTTTTTAATTGCTTCTATAGTGGCATCTACTTTATGTCGCAGGAAAAGATATTAGCAATCCATTCCCATAGCCCTGGCTTTGGTGGCCTGTGTCTCTCCCCTGGGATGATGTGGTGGGGCATAGATGGATGAGAGCTTCAGTGGATTATTGCCAATGTTGATGATGTTGTGCCATGTGCCGGCTGGTATACAGACGCATTCTCCTGCACAAAGATTCTGACGGAAACACAGTTCGTTTGGGCAGCAGCCCATTCTGACTGAACACTGTCCCTGTTCGATTCTGATGATCTGATCGGTATTATCATGGATTTCCAAACCTACATCTGAGCAGGCAGGTATACACATGACTGTCATCTGCATGAAACAGCCGGTCCACACGGTTTCGCGGTAATTGTGGTTCTGTAACGCTTTCTCCCGGAGGTCTATAGTGCAGATGTTGTCACGACAGTCAGGTCTGTTCGGAGAACAATGGTTGTTGTATTTCATAGGATAGTCCTTTCAGATTCAATAGTTCTATTTATAGTATTCAGAAAGGATAGAATATGACAAAAATTATACATTTTTATGTAGCCTGGATTGTGAGCTATGTGAAAAAATGCAAAAAGTGATAAAAAAATTGAAATTAGTATTGACATTTTGTACATAAACAACTAATATAAGATATATCAAATGGAAACGGTTCCAAAAACGTTTCCGAGAAAACAAAGTAACCATTAAGCAGCTCGTATAAGAGATGACTGAAGGAAAAATTTTTATTATTTTATGGGAGGAACCAATATGAACAAGAAAGGTATTGCGGCACTTGGATTGTCACTTATGATGGCAGGTACCATGTTGACAGGATGTGGCTCAGGAGATTCAGATGGAGCAGGAAAGAAGGCAGATGCAAAGGGCTCTGTATATTATCTGAACTTCAAGCCGGAGCAGGATACACAGTGGCAGGAGCTTGCTAAGGTGTACACAGAAGAGACTGGCGTTGATGTGACGGTAGTTACAGCAGCTGCTGGTCAGTATGAGACTACTCTTAAGAGTGAGATGGGTAAGTCAGAATCACCTACCCTGTTCCAGGTAAATGGACCGGTTGGTCTTGCTTCCTGGAAGGACTATTGTTATGATCTTGGATCATCACAGGTGTATAAAGAACTCACATCTGAGGACTTTGCACTTAAGGATGGCGATAAGGTCGCAGGAATCGGATATGTTATAGAGTCATACGGAATCATTTACAACAAAGAGCTTTTAAGTAAAGCTGGATACACAGAGGATGATATCAATTCATTTGCAGACCTCAAGAAGGTGGCAGAGGATATAACAGCCAATTCAGACAAATTAGGATTCTCAGCATTCACATCAGCTGGAATGGATGGCTCATCAGACTGGAGATTCAAGACACATCTTGCAAATCTTCCAATCTACTATGAATACAAGGCTGATGGAATCGATACTACAGATGCGATCAAGGGTACATATCTTGATAATTACAAAAATGTATGGGATCTGTACATCAACAACTCAACAACCGATCCAAAGCAGCTCAGCACAAAGACTGGTGATGATGCGGTTGCAGAGTTTGTTTCAGGACAGGCAGTATTTTATCAGAATGGTACATGGGCATACTCAGATGTATCATCACTTGGCGATGACAACCTCGGAATGCTCCCTATCTATATAGGAGCAGATGGTGAGGAGAATCAGGGACTCTGTACAGGAAGTGAGAATTACTGGTGTGTAAATGCTAAGGCTTCAGAGGAAGATATCCAGGCAACTCTTGACTTCATGGAGTGGTGTGCTACAAATGACACCGCACTTAAGGCAATCTGTGGTTCAAAGGGCGCTATGCCATCAGGAGCCGATGGAATGGGATTTGTAACACCATTCAAGAAGAACCTTGAATCAACAAACCTTCTTGTAAACATTGCAAATGAGTATGTAGCAGAGGGCAAGACACCTGTAAGCTGGAACTTCACAACAATGCCATCAGAGCAGTGGAAGAACGACCTTGGATCAGCACTTACAACATATGCGGCAGATCAGACAGATGCCAACTGGGATCTTGTAAAGAGCGCATTTGTAGATGGATGGGCTAAAGAGGCTGCTGCAGCAAAGTCAAAATAAAACATATTAACAAATAAACAATAGTACACAACCCAAAAATAAAAAAATCACAAAATAAAACCAACTTAAAATATGAATAAAGTCCTGCAAGATGCAGGACACCAGGAAGGCGAACAGCTTTGCAAAGGCAGCTCATACCCAGAGGTGTCAGACTAGAGATGGATATGTATTCATATGCAAATATGTCTACATATCCATTTTTTAGACTCATAAGATATTGGAAAGAAAATTGATATGCAACAGAGTGGAGGTTATCAAAAAAATTATGGAGAAAACGATAAAAAGATATTGGCCGGTGTTTCTGATACCGACAATGGCTGCGTTTCTAATAGGATTTATCGTGCCATTTGCCGAGGGAATATATCTGTCCTTCTGTAAGTTCACGACCATAAGGGACGCTGAATTTGTAGGATTTCAGAATTATATAGACGCATTCAAGGACTCAACATTCCCGGATGCATTTAAGTTTACAACATTATTTGCGATTGTCACACTTGTGCTTATAAATGTTCTTGCATTTCTTGTGGCACTGGCACTTACACAGAAGATCAAAGGAACTAATATATTCAGAACGATATTCTTTATGCCGAATCTTATAGGTGGTATCGTACTTGGATATGTATGGCAGCTTATATTCGATGCCGTATTCTCAAAGTTTGATACAGCCCTGAAACTCAATGAAGTCCTCGGCTTCTGGGGATTGGTTATACTGGTGTGCTGGCAGCAGATAGGATATATGATGATCGTTTATATTGCAGGACTTCAGGCAATTCCTGAAGACATTCAGGAAGCAGCCATGATTGATGGTGCAAATAGAACACAGAGACTTTTCAGGGTTACGATCCCGAACATGATGCCATCCATAACTATATGTACATTCCTCACAATAACCAACTCATTCAAACTGTTTGACCAGAACCTGGCACTCACAGGAGGCGAGCCACTCCATAAGACAGAGATGCTAGCGCTCAATATATATGAGACGTTTTATGGAAGAGTAGGATATGAGGGAGTAGGTCAGGCCAAGGCAGTCGTATTCTTTATACTGGTAGTAGCGATAGGACTCATACAGCTTAAGATTACAAGATCAAAGGAGGTGCAGCAGTAATGGCGAAGATACAGAAAACAGCAAATACAGCGGATAAAAAGCCTGTATACAGAGTGAAAGAAAAACCAACGTTGACGGGAATTCTGGCTACTTTATTCTTTACCATTATTTCCATAATATTTGTTTCACCGATAATAATCGTAATTATAAACTCGCTGAAAGCCAAGACGTTTATCAGTCTGGAGACATTTGAACTGCCAAATGAGCACAGCTACATAGGCTTGGACAATTATAAAACGGCTATAACACAGTATGATTTCATTAAGGCAGTGGGCTGGACAGTTGTGATAACGGTTCTCTCAGTAGTGGCAATTCTGCTGTTCTGCTCTATGACAGCCTGGTATATAACCAGAGTCAAGAATATAGCGACAAAGATCATATATCTGCTCTGCGTGTTCTCTATGGTAATACCTTTCCAGATGGTTATGTTTACTTTGGCTGGAACTGCGGATGCACTTCACCTTAATACTCCATGGGGAATCGTGATCGTGTATCTTGGATTTGGAACAGGTCTTGCAGTATTCATGTTCTGCGGATTTATCAAGTCCATTCCTTTGGAGGTCGAGGAGGCTGCGATGATAGATGGATGTACGCCGCTCAAGACATTTTTCAAGGTTGTTATCCCTATCATGAAACCTACTTACATATCTGTAGGAATACTTGAGGCTATGTGGATATGGAATGATTTCCTTCTGCCATATCTGGTACTCGACATCAAGAAATACAAGACGATATCTATAGTTGTCCAGTATATGAAGGGCAGCTACGGAAGAGTAGATATGGGAGCAATCATGGCGTGCCTTGTTATGGCTATCATTCCGGTTGTTGTATTCTACCTCTGTGCACAGAAGTACATCATCAAGGGCGTTGCAGCCGGTGCTGTAAAGGGATAGTAATATAATATTATTAAGTGTTAAAAAACAGGCGGTTGTGAAATTCGCAGCCGCCTGAAATTGGTTAAAAGGAGAGATTTCAGATGGAAAGATCAGCAGGAATACTGCTTGCTATATCAAGCCTCCCGTCAAAGTATGGAATTGGCAGCTTCTCAAAAGAGGCATATCGTTTCGTTGACTGGCTTAGGTCTGCACACCAGAGTTACTGGCAGATACTTCCCATGGGTCCCACCGGGTATGGGGATTCGCCGTATCAGTCATTTTCGACATTTGCTGGAAATCCATATTTTATAGATCTTGATACACTTGTGGATCAGGGACTGCTAACAGACAGTGAGTGCAGTGAGATAGACTGGGGAGATGATGACAGGTACGTTGATTATAGCAAAATTTATAATGGAAGATACAGTCTCCTCAGGAAAGCCTATGAAAGATGGAAAATGATTGACAGCATGGAGTTTTCCATGTTCATGGATGAGAACCGCGATTGGATATATGATTATTCATTGTTCATGGCGATTAAGGATTCATATGGTGGGATTCCATGGACAGAGTGGCCACAGGATATAAGAAACAGACAGCCTGATGCGGTGCAGCAGATGCAGCTTAAGCTTGCGGATGAGATACATTTTCAGCAGTACATGCAGTATTTGTTTTATACTCAGTGGAATGCGCTAAAGAGCTATGCCAACAAGAACCATATAAGGATCATAGGAGATATCCCAATCTATGTAGCTATGGACAGCGCAGATGTATGGGCACACCCGGAGCTTTTCAGGCTTGATGAGGACAGGCGACCATACGAGGTTGCCGGATGTCCGCCTGATGGGTTTTCGGAGACCGGACAGCTGTGGGGAAATCCAATATATGACTGGGAGCTGAACAGGCAGACCGGTTACAGCTGGTGGATAGCCAGAATGAGACATAGCTATAAGCTTTATGATGTAGTCCGGATTGATCATTTCAGAGGCTTTGATGAATATTATGCCATTCCATATGGTGAGGAAACAGCTGCGAATGGCAAGTGGAAAAAGGGCCCTGGGATGGATCTGTTCAGGAATATAGAAAAAGCTCTGGGTAAGAGAGATGTCATTGCCGAGGACCTTGGTTTTGTGACTGATTCGGTCAGAAAGCTTGTGCATGATTCCGGATTCCCGGGAATGAAGGTTGTGGAGTTTGCCTTTGATGCGAGAGACACCGGGGCGGCATCTGATTATCTTCCACATAATTACATACGAAATTGTGTTGTATATACGGGAACCCATGACAATGAGACACTTATTGGCTGGTGGAGCAGTATAGATCAGAGGTCCAGAGACATGGCAAGGGATTATATGGCAGCTCATTATACACCGGATCGTCTGATCAATGTCCCATTTATCACGCTTGCTATGAGAAGTATTGCAGATCTTTGTATTATACCGATGCAGGATTATTTGGGGCTAGACAATAAATCGAGGATGAATAAGCCATCCACAGTTGGCGATAACTGGAGGTGGCGAACTATATCTGATGATACGGATGATGATCTTGCAGAGGAAATAGGCAGACTTACACTGATGACCGGGAGAAGCAAGATGTGAAAAAGTACTCTCTAAAAATATTTATCGGGAAATGATAAGTAGAGTATTTTCTTGACCTCCACATATTGGGATAATATAATTATTGGGAATAAAAGAGAAAAGTGGGATACAGCTTATGACAATAAAGGATATTGCGCGTATATCAGGTTATGGTATCGGAACCGTGTCCAGGGTGATCAACAATCAGACCGGAGTCAGCGATGCAGCCAGAGAGAAGATACTCAGGGTTATAGAGGAAAATGGATTTGAGCCGAACGTCAACGCAAAGCTCCTCAAAATGTCAGCTAAATCGTCGGTGGTTGTCATCATAAAAGGAAACCAGAATATGCTGTTTGCGGATATAGTAGAGCGGATACAGAACCTGCTTGCTGGATATGATGAGGATGTCATAGTGGAGTACATAGACGAGGATGGTGACGAGATCGAGTATGCCATCAAACTTATTCATAGTGTAAATCCGAAGGGAATCATGTTTTTGGGTGCCAATCTTGCGCTTTTTGATGAGCGTGTGAAAGAGCTTGAGATCCCGGGAGTTATAATCACGACCGGCGGAGAGATTCTTGCAAATGACAACATATCCTCCATAACGATAGATGACACGGCAGCGACATACGATATGACAAGGTATCTTCTTGAAAAAGGCCACAGGCACATTGGAGTCATCGGAGGGCAGGTGTCCGAGAAACAGATAAGTTTCAACAGATATAAAGGCTGCAAGAGGGCTATAGATGAGTGGCAGCATGATGACCGGGCGGAGTTTACATATATTCCGTGCAGGTATTCTATGAAGGCAGGTTATGCGGCCACGAAGCGTCTCTTGGAGGAACAGCCGGAGGTTACAGCAATCATGGCTCTCAGTGATACGATAGCGATCGGCGTCATGAGAGCGGCTGCTGATCTGGGCAAACATATTCCGGAGGAGCTGTCAGTTACTGGATTTGATGGAATAGAGCTGGCAGGATACTGTGTACCAAGACTTACAACAATAAAACAGAATACAGAGATCATGGCATCGAGAAGTGTTGACATCATGCTCAAGCATATAAATTATGCAGCAGCTGGTGAACATGAGATAGTGCCATATTCCTTGATAGAGGGTGAAAGCGTTAAGAGCATCGGCTAGGATTCAGGGAAAATCTTTTTAATTAAGTTTGAATTCGTCTTATACTGGTATATTATATATCAGTATAGGGCGATTTTTTTTATGAGATAAAAGTTCGGCAAGGCTCTGAAATTCGTATAGAGTATTTATCACAGTTTGGAGATGAGAATATGGATTACATAGACAATATTGAGCTGATTACAAGACTTGTGAAATCAGGATTTTTCGGTATAGTGGGAATATTCTTTATCGGACTTGCAATTTGGATAAAGAAAAAGGAAGACCGGTGGAACTTCAAGAATATCGGAATAGGACTTCTGGCTGGTGGCGTGGCACTTTTGCTTATCGGTGTATCTATGGCAGTAGATAGTCTGCAGGATGGCGGGGTAATAGCTATAGATAGGAATGATCCTGTATGGTTGATCATGGATGCGATCAAGATGCTGGCATGTGTACTGATATTTGTGATAGCTGGATATATTATGCGGTCAAAACGCATAAAAGAGAATGATATGATCGATATGGAGATTGTGGGAAAGATAATAGGATATGACACCGTGACCGGCAGAACTAACATTCCGGGATACGCACATCCCACGGTGGGGTACATTGATCCATACAGCGGTGAGCCGGATTCTTATGTGGTGAATCAGGATATAAACAGAAAGAAGAATCCGATCGGCAGTGAGTATAAACTGTTGTACTCCAGGGAAGAGAGAAAGGCATTTGAGAAAAAGTCAAACAAGGTGTACAGGGAGATGGAGGTTTGCTTTTTCGGACTGGCTGTGCTGATCGTCATTGCGGGGATAGTGAAATTGATAATGAATGTGTTATAAAATTTATGTAAATATGGACTGGTTGCCGATTACTAATAAATATATTGTAATCACCGCCAGTCCTATGCTAATATAGATATGTTTGCGAAAATGACAAATTTTTATCACTTCAGGAGGAAAACAATGGGTGGATTTTTTGGAGTAGCGGCAAAAGATGACTGTGTGTTTGATCTATTCTTTGGAATAGACTATCATTCACATCTTGGAACAAGACGCGGAGGCATGACAGTGTATGGAGATAAGGGATTTGACAGATCCATACACAATATCGAGAATGCTCCATTCAGAACAAAGTTCGACAAAGATATGCAGAACATGAAGGGCTATTTGGGAATAGGATGTATATCCGATTATGAGCCACAGCCACTCATAGTACGTTCACATCACGGAACATATGCCCTGACAACTGTCAGCAAGATCAACAACGTTGACGAGATATCCAAGGAGATATTTGATCAGGGGCATTCACATTTCCTTGAGATGAGCGGAGGGGATATCAACAGCACAGAGCTGGTGGCAGCCCTCATCAACCAGAAGGATAATCTGATAGACGGAATAAGATATGCGCTGGAGAAGATAGACGGTTCGCTGTCACTCCTGCTCATGAACCAGAATGGAATATATGCAGCCAGAGATATGCATGGAAGAACTCCTGTGGTCATAGGCAAGAAGGATGGTGCATTCTGTGCGTCATTTGAGAACTTTGCCTACAAAAACCTTGGCTATCATGACTATAAAGAACTTGGCCCTGGTGAGGTTGTCGTACTCACACCGTCCAACTGTGTGACGCTTGTGCAGCCGGGCAAGGACATGAAGATATGTACTTTCCTGTGGGTATACTATGGTTACCCTGCAAGCTCATACGAGGGTATGAGTGTAGAGCAGATGAGATATAACTGCGGAGCCAGCATGGCAAAGAGAGATAATGTTAAGCCTGATATCGTAGCCGGAGTTCCGGATTCAGGAACAGCGCATGCAGTAGGCTATGCCAATGAGTCCGGAATACCTTTCTCAAGACCATTCATCAAGTACACACCGACATGGCCACGTTCATTTATGCCGACCATACAGAGCCAGCGTAATCTCATAGCCAAGATGAAGCTTCTGGCAGTTGAGGATCTTATCAAGGACAAGAGCCTTCTGCTTATAGACGATTCTATCGTGCGTGGAACACAGCTCAGAGAGACGACAGAGTACCTTTTTGACAGCGGTGCCAGGGAGGTACATATCAGACCTGCGTGTCCACCACTTGTATACGGATGCAAATACCTTAACTTCTCAAGATCATCATCAGAGATGGATCTGATAACAAGAAGAGTTATAGAGAGACTTGAGAATGGAAATGTGACAGATGAGGTACTTCAGGAGTACACAGATCCTGATTCAGAGAAGTATGAAAAGATGGTTGACGAGATCTGCAAGGAACTGCATTTCACATCACTCAGATTCAACAGACTTGACGATATGCTTGAGGCGTGTGGAGTTGAGAAGTGCAAGCTCTGTACATACTGCTGGGATGGTAAGGAGTAAGCTGCGGATGACGGCGATGCTATATGCGACAGACAGTATCATATATAAAATAATCAATTTGTAATAGTAAGAAAAACGGTGACAGGGATATGGCATTAGAAAATTCAAAGGAAATCACAATAGAAGAGATACAGGAACTGGATAAGGATTCGTATCTGATGGTTGACATCAGAGACGAAGTTGAGATATCCCACGGAGCCATCCCGGGAGCGGTGACAGTTCCTGCGGACAGTCTGATGCCGGAGCATTTGACGGTGACCGCAGGTGAATTGTTCCCTGCAGAGAAATATATTTCCGGGGACAATTCAAAAGGGAAAAAACTCATAATCTGCTGCACTCACGGAACCAACAGCATTCCGCTGGCGGAGAGACTTACAGAGCTGGGATACGATGCAGTGAGCCTAAAAGGTGGCTATATATCATGGCTGCTCTATACCATGGGAAAGCAGGAGCAGACTGACATATGTGCCGATGTGGAGAAGAGTCTCCGCAAGAAGTTTCACAAGAAGATATGGTGCAACTTCACAAAAGCTATCAACAGGTATGAGCTGGTGAAGGAAGGCGACAGGATAGCCGTGTGTATATCTGGCGGCAAGGATTCTTTCCTCATGGCGAAGTGCTTTCAGGAGCTGAAGAGACACAATAAGTTCCCGTTTGAACTTAAGTTTATAGTCATGGATCCGGGGTACAGTCCGGCAAACCGCAAGGTTATAGAGGACAATGCCAGGATGCTTAACATCCCTATCCAGATATTTGAGTCAGATATATTTGACTCGGTGTACAACGTTGAGAAGTCACCGTGCTACCTCTGTGCCAGGATGAGACGAGGTCATCTGTACAGCTATGCAAAAGAGCTTGGCTGTAACAAGATAGCTCTTGGACATCATTATGACGATGTCATAGAGACCATACTCATGGGTATGCTCTACGGGGCGCAGATGCAGACCATGATGCCGAAGCTTCACAGCACCAACTTTGAGGGCATGGAGCTCATCAGACCTCTTTATATGGTAAGGGAGGACGACATCAAAGCGTGGAGGGATTATAATGAACTTCATTTTATACAGTGTGCATGTAAGTTCACGGACACATGTACCACCTGCAACAATGAGGAGACAAAGTCCAAGCGTCAGGAGATCAAGCAGCTCATAGCAACACTCAAGAAGACAAACCCATTTGTGGAGGGCAACATATTCAAGAGCGTGGAGAACGTCAATGTAGATACTCTTATTGAGTACAAGCAGGGCGGTGTGAGACATAGTTTTCTGGATACCTACGATGAAAAGACAGATAAATAATAACATATAACCAGTAAAAGGCTATCATTGCATCACTATACATGCAGATGATAGCTTTTTGCAATTTTAACACTGTTTTTAATGAAATTTTCATGAATAAACCACATAATAAAGAAGGGAGATTTGTATGCCGGATAGGGAGGTGTTAGTGGATGAGAATGTTGGTAGTAGAAGATGAGAAAGATCTAAACAGTATAATATGCAGTAAACTTGTGAAAGAAGGATACAATGTTGATGCCTGTTATGATGGTCAGGCAGCACTTGATTTCATAGAGATGACGGAATACGATGGGGTTATTATGGATATAATGATTCCACATGTGAATGGTATGGAAGTGTTGAAGACTATCAGGGCAAATAATCAGCAGGTTCCGGTATTATTTCTGACGGCCAAGGGCGAGACTCAGGATATAGTTAGAGGACTGGATGCAGGGGCAAGTGATTACATGACAAAGCCCTTTGAATTCCCGGAGTTTCTGGCCAGGCTCAGAGTAATGCTCAGAACCCAGGGGGTGGTTAATGAGAATGTAATTGCGTGCGGATCTCTGGTTGTGGATATGAATAATCATAAGGCTGTGCGGGATGGTCGGAACATAGATCTCACGGTAAGAGAATATGCCATTCTTGAATATTTGGCACGTAATAGAAATATAGTTGTTACACGTGAACAGATAAGGGCGAATATCTGGAATATTGATGATGATGTGAATTCCAATGTGGTTGATGTGTATATCAGATATCTCAGAAGAAAAATCGACGACAAATATGATGATAAACTTATACAGACGATAAGAGGGGTTGGATATAAACTGGAATGTTAAAAAAGAAAAAATCACTTGTAACATATACGATTATAATGTGTGGCCTTATTATGACTGTTGGTATTGCCTGTCTGCTATTTATACAGAACAGCATAGTGAAAGATGATATGGAATTGCAGGCGTATGAGAAACTTTCACAGGAAACACGGCAGGTCAGACGTTTTTTATATTATGATCAATCGAAAACACCATCTATTGTAACAGAGTATTATGATCGTGATGAGGAGCTTGAAAACGATGATAAAATATATGTATTCCTGAAGTCGCCAGATGGGGACTTCATAGATGGAGAGATGCCAGATGGATGTAGTGGGAAGTTTCCATATCAATCAGATATTGATGTAATAGGTTTTAATGGAGCCAAATATTATATATTGACGAGAAAAGCCAAGGTTGGTCTGAAAACATTAGAAAATGATAATTTTGTAATCTGCGCAATGGTGGCGGTAAAGGATATAAAGGCGAATTACAAAGTATTGTGGTATAGAACTTATACGGTAATAGGTGTAGTGGCCTTATTCTTCATTTTATTTGCAATTGGGCTAAAAAGGCTGGTTGCTGTGCCGATGAAGGAACTTAATGTGGCTATTAACAGGAGCGGTCAGAATCTAGATTTTACAGAGAAACTCAGATATGATGGACCGTTTCTGGAGCTCGATATGATAACGGAGTCAAATAATAATCTGTATGACCGGGTTCAGAGAGAATTTGAGCGACAGGAAGAATTCAATGCAAATGTATCCCATGAACTGAGAACCCCTGTGGCAGTTATGCATGCCCAGTGCCAGCTTTCCAGAGAGATTGCAGAGAAGAACAATGATCATGAGATGTTGGAGAGCATAGCGGTATTTGAACGTCAGACAACCAAGATGAAGGGGCTTATAGAACAGTTACTTCAAATGTCTATATTGGATAAAAATAACGTTAACCTCAGCGTTGAGGATGTTGATTTATTAGATGTTGTGGAGTCTGTGTGTGATGACGCGGAATACATATGTAAGAAGAATATTCAATTTTGCTATAATCTTGTTCCGACGGTTGTTAAAGTTAACATGAATCTTATTGTTATCGTGGTTAGCAATCTGGTGTCAAATGCAATAAAGTATAGCAATGAGGGGGGGACTGTGGAAGTCACCTGTGGCTCTGATTCAGAGAACTGTTATATATCTGTCAGAGATGAGGGAAGAGGTATAAGTAAAGAACAGAAAAACAGAATTTTTGAGAGCTTTTACAGAGCAGACACTGTAAGAAATACAGAGGGATTTGGCCTGGGTTTATCGCAGGTTATGAAAATAGCAAAGCATTATGGAGGAACTGTTCAGGTGGATAGTGAGGTAGGTAAAGGCAGCAAATTTACTTTTATAATACCTGTAGATAATGGATAGAATTTCAATGTAATATATCTTAATATTTTTTAATGAAACCTTAATTTTCGATAACTATAATCGTGAATTAAGGTTTTATTATTTAAGGAGAATGCTATGAAATCACGAAAGAGAATAATCCATCTGTTAATTGGACCGCTTTTATTTGCGCTTTTATGTGTTTGTCTGCCACATAGCGTGTTCACGGAATTTGAAACAAGGGCTGCGGTTGGAACTATTATATGGATGGCATATTGGTGGGTTACAGGACCAGTAGACTACGCGGTCACGGCGTTTCTTCCGATAGCGCTGAATGCCATATTTCGGATGACAGACATGTCGTCTGTCATATCCAATTATGCGGATGAGACAATTCTGCTTCTTCTTGGAGCATCTATTATAAGCGTTATGTGGGAGAATACGGGACTGGACAAAAGGATTGCCATCACGTTTCTCAGACTCATAGGCAGCAGCCTGCGCACCCAGCTTGTATTCTGGTTTATGCTGGCAGCGGTGTTATCTGCGGTCCTGCCGAATGCAGTGGTATGTGCCACCATCACACCTATAGCGGTTGCCATGCTGAAGTATATAGGAATGGATGATATCAAGAATAACAAGACGGCGTCTAAGATACTTCTGACAATAGCATATGCAACTGGACTTGGTGGTCTGGCATCTCCGCTCGGTGGAGCTATGAATCTTGTAACAGTTGATTACATACAGAAGATTACAGGCAAAGAATACATGTACTCGTCATGGGTTGTCAGGTTCCTTCCCATCATGATCGTACTTATTCTTATCAATATACTATTCACGATAAGGGATGTTAAGCGCACGGAGATGCTCGGTGGATCAAAGGAGTATTTTGTTGCCAGATACAAGGAGCTTGAACCTATGAGCTATGAGGAGAAAGCAGCTCTTATACTGTTTGTCCTTGCGACGGTTCTGGCATTTACGAGACAGCTCTATCAGGGAATTCTTCCAGGACTTAAGCCGGCCTATGTATTTATCATATGTGCTATAGTATCATTTCTGCTCACCAATAAAAAAGGCGAGAGGATCATGGTTTGGAAGAATGTGCAGGGCAAGATCATATGGGGGCTTATGTACATATTTGCCGGTGGCCTTGCCGCCGGAACGCTCATCAACAAATCAGGAGCTGCAGAGGCATTGGGTGAGTATATATCAAAGCTTGATATGAAGGGCGGATTTGTCACGGTATTTATCATACTGACAGTCACTCTGCTGATGTCGGACGTGACATCGAATACAGCTACAGCAGCGGTCGCCATGCCGCTTGTAATATCCATCACACAGGGATGTGGCCTGAATCCGATACCTTATGTGTATGTGGCGTCGGTGGGCGTCAATCTGTCATATATGCTGCCGACATCTATCAGAGCCATACCGGTTGGATATGGATTGTCGCCGAAGTATATGTTCAAAGAGGGGTGGAAGATTACAGTGCTGATTATAGTAATAATGTCAATTGTATGTGCATTGCTGCTAAAGTATTGGCCAGCGTTCAGCACAGTATAGAGAAACAGATTGCAGGATACATGCAGGGGAAGGAATATGTCAGTAATTTCATATATATTTATAGTTTTTTTGCTGTGCACAGTGCTTGTGTATTATATCGTTCCGAAGAAGATGCAGTGGGGTGTGCTCCTTATTGCCAGCCTTATATTCTATGGTTACGCGGGGGTAGAATACCTTATGCTTGTGAGTGTGACAGCGATTGTGGTATATCTGTTTTCTCTCAGACTTCAGAAGAGCCTGGATGAACAGGAGAAGCTGGCTGAGGGAGCAGACAGACGTACAGCAAGAAAGATAAAAGCAGTCGAGAAGACGAAGAGGAAGAAATTTCTTGTGATGGCGCTGGTTGTTGTCATAGGTATACTGGTGGTGTTCAAGGCCATGGGCTTTATCATAACCAATATCAAAAGGTTTATTCCGTATGATGGCCTGCAGAGCATACCGGACTGGAAGCTTATTGCACCTATGGGTATATCATTCTACACATTCATGATGGTATCTTATCTGGTGGATCTATATAACGGACATATAACAGCACAGAAGAATTTCTTCAGATATCTGTCATATGTGCTGTATTTCCCACATGTTACACAGGGACCTATAGCAAGATATGAGGAGGTTGCACACCAGCTCTGGGAACCTCATCATTTCAGCATGGATAACATCATGCGTGGTGTATGGCTGATGATCTGGGGATTTGTCAAGAAGATGGTTATTGCCGACAGGATAGCAGCATTTACAAATGTTGTGTTCGGAGACTGCTTCTCATATCAGGGAGGAGTGTTCCTCCTGGTGGGAATCGCATATTCAGTTCAGATATACTGTGATTTCTCAGGATGTATGGATATTGTCAGGGGGGCATCGGAGTGCTTTGGCATAGTACTTGGTGAGAACTTTAAAAGACCGTATTTTTCACAGACTCTTCCTGATTTCTGGAGAAGATGGCACATATCTCTCGGAGCATTTTTCAGAGAGTATGTATTCTATCCGGTATCGACATCCAAGCTTTTTCTGAAGCTAAATGTAAAGATAAGGGATCATCTGGGTAATGTGATAGGAAAAGTGTTCGCGGCAGGTATTCCTATACTGTGTGTGTGGGTGCTCACCGGTGCATGGCATGGAGCAAAATGGAATTATATAGCGTGGGGACTGTATCATGGAATACTAATATGTATGTCCACATTGTTTGAACAGCAGCTTGCCGATCTGACTGGTAAGCTTAGGATCAACACGGAGTGTATCAGCTGGCAGATATTCAGGATGCTCAGGACATTCCTTCTATGTGTCATAGGACGTCTCATCTTTATGGGACAGGGAATAGGGAGCTCAGTATACATGATTAAGTCCATAGTTCTGCACAGAAGCAGAATATATGATATAGTAAATGATTTCTCGCTGGCTGAGGGCGAGTGGAGAGTTATACTTATAGGCTGTCTGGTGTTGCTGTTAGTGTCTGTTGCCCAGGAGATAAGAGAGCGCAGCGGATGTCAGGAGGACATCAGAGACTGGCTTATGAGACAGAACTGGTTGTTCAGATGGCTGGCTGTGGGCATTGCGATAGCGTGTGTTGTCATGTTTGGAGTGTATGGCTCAGGAGCTACGGCAGCATTTATCTATGAACAGTTCTGATATATGTGAGGATATAAGGAGGATACGACAAAATATATGGTGAATTCAGTTAAACATTTTATTTCAATATTGTCACTCATGGCTTTCCTCTTTTTTGTGCTGAGCAAGGCTGGACAGCTTGCAAGACCGATGGACGGCGACTCTGACGTGTGGGCTGATTATTATGCGGAGGCAGACAACACCATAGATACAGTGATGATCGGTTCGAGTGCTATGTACAGATACTGGATACCAGTGCAGGCTTTTTCAGAGCAGAACTTTACATCAGCACTCATAGCGTCCGCCGGTCAGGATATACGTCTTGCACCGTATATCATGGAGGAGGCGGTGAAGAGCCAGAATGTAGACCTGTTTGTTGTGGAGCTTAGAAGTGCTGTGTTCAGGGGAAATATAGACCAGATAAATAAAGACAATCTCAATTACAATCTTGAGGTACTGGTGACAGGCATGAATCCGTCCTTCACCAAATACGAGATGATCCAGAAATATTATCAGGAGGATGAGGTTCAGAAGATAAAACTCATGTTTCCGATACTCATGTATCATGACAATCTGGTGCAGTATGACAGTGAGCTCATAATAGACCGTATGAACACAGCTGCTGATGAATATAAGTTTGCCAGACAGGTCTCCAAGATCACGCCGCTGAAGAAGCCGGTCCTCAAGGCATCCGATGAGAAGTATATGTCGGATGAGGCTCTCGGCTATATAGATGATATACAGAAAAAGGCGGATGAGCTTGGAATCAGGGTGCTGTTTCTCTCAACTCCATATGCTCTCACGGCAAAGCAGGGCGCCATACAGCTTGAGCTTGATTCATATCTTGAGGGTAAGGGCTACGATTACCTTGACCTGAACCTGTATATAGAAGATATGGAGCTTGATTATTCAACTGATTTCTACAATAAGCGCCATACAAATATATCCGGTGCGAAGAAGGTCACCAGTTACCTGGCGAAATACATAAAGGATAATTATGATCTAAGTGCAGAGTTAAATGAGGAGCAGAAACAGAGCTGGACAGATGCGGAGAGCGAATGGTCTTCTGAGGAAGAAGAACTTTTGAACGAGTGGACTAAGTATCAGGAGAAGGGAAAGTAAGATAATAGAGGTACAAGGGTATGGATACGATTTTGCATTACATTCAGAAATATGCACAGACTCAGCCGGATACGATGGCGGTATGTGAACTGAGAAAGAGCGTCACATACAAGGAATACTGGAGCAGCATAAGAAAGACTGCGGGAGTTCTCATGGGTATGGGGATACGCAAAGGTGACCACGTTATGCTCAGGTGTACGCAGAATATAGATTATCTCACAGTGTTTTCGGCGCTGCAGTATATGCAGGCGCTTGTGATCCCGGTGGAGAAATCAACATCCGTTGAGAGAGTTCTGGAGATAGGTGGGAGGGTGGACTCGGAATGCCTGATATCTGATAAAGAGGCAGACGGAATAAGTAGCATAAAGATAAAGGATATAATAGCCAGGGCAAAGGATGCAGATGAGGCAGATCTTGAACTGCCGGGGGAAAATGACAGATCCATGCTTCTTTTCACAACCGGAACAACAGGTTCGTCAAAGGGAGTTGTCATGCTTCACCGCGGAGATGTAGGAATAGCAGGAAATGTAATAGAGGGAACATCCATGAAGAAAGGCAATGTGGAGATCATCCCTATGCCGCTCAACCATTCATTCGGAATAAGGAGATATCAGTCTGACATGGTGAACGGAGGTACAGTTTGTCTGATGGATGGAATGGTATTCATTGGAACTTTGTGGAAGCTTGTGGAGAAGTATGGTGCGACATCCATGGCCATATCACCGGCATCACTGGGGATGATATTTCATTTGTCTGATGAAAGGATTGCTGATTATGCGGACCAGCTTGACTATATACAGATCGGCTCGGCACCGCTTGCGGAGGCGGACAAGGAGAAGCTGCTCAGACTGCTTCCGGACACGAGGCTTTATAATTTTTACGGTTCATCTGAGGCAGGATGCGCCTGCATACTTGAGTTCAGCGGCAATGGCAACAAGACCGGCTGTATAGGAAGACCTACGGTGAATTCTATTGTCAGATTCACAGACGACGCTGGAAATGTAGTAGAAAACGGCAGCCCGGAAGCTCCGGCGCTTCTCTCATGGGGCGGTTCAATAGTCATGGAAGGGTATTACAACGATCCTGATCTCACAGCAGAGACGCTTGTGGGTGGATATGTGAGGACAAAGGATCTCGCATACCTTGACGAGGATGGCGACTGCATACTTGTTGGAAGAGCGGATGATGTAATAAACTATGGTGGAAGTAAAATATCGCCTGCAGAGATAGAAAATCTTGCGCTTGGGTATGAATATATAGACGATGTGGCATTTACATCCATATCAGATCCGATCACCGGAGAATTGCCGGTCATACTGGTTATACAGAAGGACGGATACGATGAGGCTGAGTTTGAGCGATTTCTCACAGACAGGCTGGAGAGCTATAAACTGCCTCGTAAGTATATCTATGTCGATAATATTCCAAAGACATTCAAGGGTTCGGTGCTGCGAAAGGAAGTGAGAAAGCTTGCGGAGCAGAATGCGTAAATACAGAATAGATAACAATAACGATAAGCCTGGTGAAGGAGTAAAAGTAATACAGAGAATAAAAAGTGTACAAAGGAGAACTATATCATGAAAGAATTTATTGAAATGCTCAGAAAGATTAAGCCAAATGTAGATTTTGAAAATGAGGAGGCTTTGGTTGACGACGGAATACTTGAGTCGCTTGACATCATCTCTATCATATCAGAGATAGCAGATAAGTATGGCGTTGTAATTCCTAGTGATGAGATCATACCGGACAACTTCAACTCAGCTACAGCTCTTTATGAGCTTGTGGAGGATTTGAAATAGCGTTCGGGATAGCGCGGGACGCTGGACAGCATCCGAAACAGAATCGGAAGTGTATTTGGACATATCCGTAATAAAAAACTGTGTATATGGCATATGATGAGACACGTTCTGTGTGTCCTGTGAATATATGTATACACAGTTTTTTAATATGCACAGATGTTCATATAAACATTTTTGTAAAAATTTCAATTTGCCTGTTGACATATAATTAAATATATGTTTAAATGTTCATAGATTCAACGAGAATGATGAAATCCTGGTGGAAGAGTTAGATGAAAACGATAGCTTATTAACTTTCAAAAATGAATAAGAAAATATGATGATAAGGAGATTACTATTATGAAGAAGTACAAGATCGAAGTTGATTGTGCAAACTGCGCAGCAAAGATGGAGGATGCAACAAAGAAGGTTGCAGGCGTTAAAGATGCGGCCGTGGCATTCATGGCGCAGAAGATGAGCGTTGAGTTTGAGGATGGAGCAGACGAGGCAGAGGTTATGAAGAATGTTCTTAAGGCATGTAAGAAGGTAGAGCCTGACTGTGAGATATTCATGTAATCACAATTCGTCATGTGTCAGGCTATTGTAAAGCAGGTTTTGAAATGTATCAGCATTCCGATCCCTGCTTTGTCTCATATATGGGAACAATTTAGTTGCAGCATGTCTCGTATGTGATGGGAACTGTTAGTGGTTTACAGATGATCGGAATTATATAAGACAGGAGGATGTTATGACAAAGAAACAGAAAAAGGTCCTTATAAGGATCATAGTATCGGCGGTTCTTCTCGTTGCCATGGCTGTCACATTTACGGTGCTTGACAAGAGTGGGATGGTTAATCTTGAGAATCCGTCAGTTATGTGGCGATGCATAGAGATCGTGGCTTACCTGATCCCGTATCTCATCATCGGCTACGATATACTTAAGAAGGCTTTTCTCGGAATAATACACGGAGAAGTATTTGACGAGAATTTCCTTATGGCTATAGCTACGGTTGGCGCCATGGTGCTCGGTGAGTACAAGGAGGCATCGGCGGTTATGCTGTTCTACCAGGTTGGTGAGCTGTTCCAGAGCTACGCGGTGGGAAAGAGCAGAAAGAACATCACAGCACTTATGGATATCCGCCCTGACTATGCGAACATAGAGAAGGATGGCAAGCTGGAACAGGTTGATCCCGATGACGTTCAGATTGGGACTGTCATAGTCGTACAGCCGGGCGAGAAGGTGCCTATCGACGGAAAGGTAGTTGAGGGTTCATCTTCACTCAACACAAGTGCTCTCACAGGAGAGAGTGTCCCTAGAGAGGTTCATGTGGGTGATGAGATCATCAGTGGATGCGTCAACCTCAACGGACTTATAAAGATCGAGACAACCAAGGAGTTTGGAGAGTCAACCGTATCCAAGATACTTGATCTTGTCGAGAACTCAAGCATGAAGAAGTCCAGATCAGAGAACTTCATCACAAGATTTGCAAAGTATTACACACCGGCTGTATGTATCGCGGCGCTTGCACTTGCAGTTCTTCCGCCGTTGGTAAACATGATCATGGGTAACCCTGCTGCATGGTCCAAGTGGATCATCAGAGCCCTTACAACACTTGTTATCAGCTGCCCATGTGCACTGGTAATATCCATCCCGCTGAGTTTCTTCGGAGGGATCGGAGGAGCATCGGCAAAGGGTATTTTGGTCAAAGGTTCTAACTACCTTGAGGCGCTTTCATATACGAAATACGTTGTGTGTGACAAGACAGGAACACTGACAAAGGGTGTGTTCCAGGTTACAGAGATACATCCGGTTTCTGGTATGACTGAGGCTGATCTGCTTGAGAAGGCAGCATTTGTCGAGAGCTATTCCAACCATCCTATCAGCAAGAGCCTGAAAGAGGCATACGGCAGAGAGATCGACAACAACAGAGTAACGGATGCCAGGGAGATTAGCGGACACGGTGTGTCAGCAGTTGTGGATGGACATGAGGTTGCAGCGGGAAATGTCAAACTCATGAAGAAGATGAACATAGAGGCAGCGGTTCCTGCGTCAGTTGGAACAGAGATACACGTGGCAGTAGATGGAAAATATGCCGGCTACATTCTGATATCTGATGTTGTAAAGCCAAATGCAAAGGAGGCTATAAGTGGCCTCAAGGCAGCAGGCGTGGAGAAGGTTGTTATGCTTACCGGAGATGCCAGGAAGGTTGCTGACGCAGTGGGAAGAGAACTTGGCGTGGATGAGGTCAGAAGTGAACTTCTTCCGGGTGACAAGGTTGACGAGGTCGAGAAGCTCATAGCAGCCAAGGGTGAAAAAGAAAAGCTTGCATTTGTGGGTGATGGAATAAATGACGCCCCTGTGCTTTCAAGAGCAGATATAGGAATCGCCATGGGAGCCCTTGGTTCGGATGCAGCCATCGAGGCTGCTGATATAGTCCTCATGGATGACGATCCGGCAAAGATAGCGACCGCCATGAAGATATCCAAGAAGACACTCAGGATAGTACACCAGAATATCGTGTTTGCACTTGTGATCAAGTTTGCGTGCCTTGCACTTGGAGCAGTTGGGTTTGTCAATATGTGGTGGGCGATATTCGCTGATGTTGGAGTTATGATCCTTGCGGTGTTAAACGCAACAAGAGCACTCAGTTTCAAAGAATAATGAAGATCGGGAATTGAAACTATCTATATACGATCATTACAAGGATGCAGTATCAATTCCTATATATATGAAAGATGAGGAATATACATGGGAGAAATACATCTGCCTCATTGTCACTGCGACAATGAGAACAAAATCATAAATTGCATGCCGTCTGCTGATGACTGCAGTGGTATGGCAGATATATTCAAGCAGCTCAGCGATGGCAGCAGACTCAGGATACTCTGGATGCTGTGCCATCTGGAGGAATGTGTGAGCAACATAGCCGCCGCCATGGAGATGAGTGATCCGGCTGTATCACATCACCTGAAACAGCTCAAAAGCAGTGGGCTTATCGTGAGCCGAAGAGATGGCAAGGAGGTATACTACAAGCTGGCAGACACGGAGACCGCTAGACTTGTCCACAAGGTATGTGAGGAGATGTTCCAGATAACATGTCCGCTTGAAAAATAGAATAATATGACGGATAGATCCCCGTCGGTACTGAACAGATCGGTGCCGGCGGGGATTTTTTTGTGGGGATAATAAGAAAATATATAGTTCTATGCCGCAAAACAAAATAACAGTTGACATGCACCTGTACATAGTGTATATATAACATATAAACAGTTGAGGGAGGTATGTATATGAGGCTTTCTCAGAATTCAGGAGTGCCTATATATCAGCAGATAGCGGACAGTTTCAAGTCGGATATATTGGCCGGCAAGTATGCCCAGGGTGAGTATCTGCCGTCCATCAGAGGACTGGCGCGGGATCTGAAGATAAGTGTTATCACAACCATGAAAGCATATGAGCTGTTAGAACAGGAAGGGCTGGTCACGGCTGAACAAGGCAAGGGCTTTTATGTGAATGCACAGGACAGTGAGATGCTGATAGAGCAGCATCTTCGAAAGGTCGAGGCATCTTTGATGGAGGCCATAGCTGCGGCACGTATTGCGGGTTTGTCGGACGATGAACTAAAGAATATGCTTGATGCCTTGCTTATGGTACAGGATTGACAATCTGACAGGCAGGGAACAAAACAGACAGAGAACAAAGCAGGCAGAGAACAAAGCGGACAGTAAATAGGGTAAAAGAAAGACATGAAGAGAGTTTAAGGTTTAATGGAGGATTGGATGATGAATTATGACTGCGCTGTAAAAGGGGAGAATATTTCCAAAAAGTTTAAGACATTTACACTGGATATACCTGATTTGAGGGTGCCGAAGGGATTTGCGACAGCACTCATCGGTGAAAATGGAGCGGGAAAGACGACGCTTCTCAATATGCTTTCAGGAATAAGACTTGATTACAAAGGTGAGCTGACTTTCTTTGACAAGTATTCATCGGAGGAGAAGGAGAGAAGGGCGGATGTAAAGAACAGGATAGGCTATACGGGAACAGGCAGATATTACCTTCCACAGTGGACTGTATCTGATGTGGAGGAGATAAGCAGTCTGCTCTTTGACAATTTTGACAGGGACGAGTTCGAAAGATATTGCCGCGAACTTGCGATATTTCCTGATTCTCCGAACGGTGTTGCTCTGAAGAAAAAGTGTTCAGCACTCTCTGATGGAACCAGAACTAAGCTGATGCTTGCCGGGGTTATGGCGAGGGATACTGACCTGCTGCTGCTCGATGAGCCGGCATCGCCTCTTGATCCTCTTATGCGAGACAAGCTGTGTCAGATGATCGGCGATTATATAAGCGACGGAGCGGGGGAGAAGAGTGTATTGTTCTCAACACACAATATATCCGATATGGAGAGCATCACTGATTATGCGATCATCATGGAACATGGAAATGTGGTCGAGTGCGGATTTGTGGAGGACCTGAAGGAGAAATACATACTGATAAAGGGAGATGCCCAGGATGCGGAGGCGGCATCAAAGATCCTTTATACCATGACTAAGAATCCGTATGGTTTTGAAGGAATCTGTCTTGCAGAGAATCTGGACAAGCTTGCCGGCATGAATGTGAGCAAGGAGATACCATCGCTGTTTCAGATAAGTGTTGCGGTCATGAAGAATAATACAAAAATGGTATTAAAGTAAAAACTGCTTAGAGTGTTTCACGTATTTATAGGAGCGTAATTATGAGGATGATAAAGGATTACAGAGCCATCACGAATGGAAAATACCGGCTAGTGTGTAATGTGTTGATACCGATCATACTGGGGGTGATACTGGCATTGATCGATATAGGAGTGAGAAAATATTATGTAACAGCGGTCATGCTCGGTGTGGGAGCGGCGCTCATGACTGCGATCGAGGTTATGGCTGATTATTGGGGATTCGGTGCAATATGTGCGAAGGGCTGCCTTGGAATGGACTATCTGAAGACGTCAACAAAGGGGAAAGCCATGTTACGGAATGCGCTTACGGCGGATCTGCTTGTCCGACCGGTGAGGATCGCGATATGCATGGTGATAGTGGTCGTACCATATGAAATTATGGTGGGTAACCCGGTAAGACTGCTTTGCCTGTCGATACTGCTCACAGCAGATATTTCCGTGTGGGCGCTGAACATTACGAGATATGTCCAGAATGTTCAGGTCATGAGTCTGCTGTCCATGCTGTCATCAGGGGCATCGGGAGCTGCGGTTATATATATAACGATATCTTCGGGATTGCAGAAGTTTACATGGCTCATAGTTGTAGCACTGGCGGTATTGCTGCCGGTTGGAATATATGTGACGCGCAGACATATGTACCGCAAGGTTGAGGCGTCATACCTGGATGAGGATTAACAGAGCTTATGATTGGAGTTGGATCAGACAAGGAGGATTAAGGGATGAAAGATTTGATACTTGGTTTTAAACTTCTCAGATATGGATATAAATTAAAGACAAATGTGATGATGCTTATCTTGTTCACTGCAATAGGGTTTGTGGTCGAACTGTCATCACATGGAACGAACATGCTGGGCGGTTTCTACTTTATGCTTACTGGAATGTTTGCCTATCAGATGATAATATACATGAATGCATCGGATTATGTGCAGTCAAGCGCGATGAAGAGAAAGCTGGAAGTGGGAATGCCCGTGATCGTGAGTACTGTTGTATATCTTGTAATGCTAACGATACTGATTGCGGAGAAATATATACTTATCAGAATGTTCCCGGAGAATACAGAAAACTATCAGGATACATTGTTTATGATCATATGCATATTGTTCGGAGCTATGATATTCTGTGGTGTATGTTACAAATATTTTGTGGCAAGCTTTATCGTGTTTATGCTGGTGATAATAACCTGCATGTCAATAGTCAGTTCCTGGCTGTGTCACCATCATATATCAGAGGTTATAAGCCTTGGGATTGTAAAACTTGCTGTCCTTGGATATACGGCCATCCTTTTGGGTGGTGTTATAGAGTATTTGATCAGTTCACTTCTCTACAGAAAACAGTTGTCAGAGTATGCAATGAGCGGACTCAGCAAGGGCATGAAGTAAATGAAAATACAACTAAACTTAATAAAATAGACGGAACAGAGCCGGTTGCGGATTGTGTAGGATTGCCGAAGAGAGGGCGGTCACAGCAGAAGATTTGTAACCGGCTCTATTGCTATTATCAGGTGAGTGGAATATAATATTTAAGAATGTGTGTGCTGGAAAAATCCGGCAGCTGCGCATAAGAGTAATGTATAAAATGCAGAATCATAACGACAAACACTGATAAGTCAGCATATGAATTTGAAAAGAAAGATATAAGAAAGATAAAAGAAAGATATAAGGAAGTTATATGGTACAGAACATATTGTTTGATCTGGATGAGACACTGCTGGACTTCAAGCGCAGCGAGAGCAGAGCGCTCTCCAATATGCTCAGGCATATAGGGGTGGAGCCTACAGAAAAGGTCATATCCAGATACAGCGAGATCAACAAATCGAGATGGAAGCTGCTTGAACAGGGGCTGCTCACAAGGCAGCAGGTGAAGGAAAGCAGATACGAGATACTATTTGCAGAGCTGGGAGTTGACTACTCTGCTGCAGAGGCGACAGCCTACTATGAGGATCAGCTCAGCCAGAAGGGATTTGTATTCCCTGATACGATAAAGCTGCTTGAAACCTTGCACGGAAGCTACAGAATGTACATTGTGTCAAATGGCGGCTCAAATGTACAGAGCGGACGACTTGCGGACAGCGGTATAGGCAAGTATTTTGAGGATATATTCATATCTGAGGATGCCGGAGCAGAGAAACCGTCCAGAGAATTCTTTGACTATTGTTTTGGCAGGAGACCAGAGATAAAGGCAGATGAGACTGTGATCATAGGAGACAGTCTGACATCAGATATACAGGGCGGAATAAATGCCGGGATAAGGACGATATGGTTCAACCCTGATGGTCAGCAGGCGGCGGATATACATCCGGACTATGAGGTGAAAACACTTATGGAGATACCGGCGCTGCTTGAAGAGCTGTAAGCAAAAAAGCAAAATTATTTATCGGGACCGGATACAAATGAGTCCAGATTGAAATAAACAGGAATAGACAAATATACAGAGGTAGTACATGAAGATAAGAGATTTGATCACACAGGATAAGGCGACACTCTCATTTGAGGTGTTCCCACCAAAGAAAGACACCGACTTTGCGGATGTTGAGGCTGCCGCACTTGGCATAGCGGCGCTAAAGCCTGACTATATGAGTGTAACCTACGGCGCTGGCGGAAGTACAAAGGGTCATACCATACAGCTTGCGCGGGAGATACAGGAGAAGTATGATGTTCCGACTATAGCACATCTCACATGCGTGTGTGCCAGCAGAGACGGAATAAAGAATGCGCTTGTGGAGATGAAGAGCGCAGGGATAGAGAACATACTTGCCCTTCGCGGAGATATACCGAAGAACTATGATGGACAGGTGTTTACTGAGTTTTCGCATGCATCCGAGCTGGTGGAGCTCATCAAGGAGTCGGGTGACTTCTGTGTGGGCGGTGCCTGCTATCCTGAGGTACATCCGGATTCTGCAAATAAGCACGATGACATAGCCGGGCTTAAGAAGAAGGTCGATGCCGGATGCGATTACCTGACTACACAGATGTTCTTTGATAACAACATTTTCTTTAATTTTATGTACAGAGTCAGGGAGGCTGGAATAAACGTCCCGATCATACCGGGAATCATGCCGATCACAAAGCGTGTCCAGGTGGGGAATGCGGTGAAGCTTTCAGGCTGTAATGTGCCTGAGAGATTCAAGAGTATAGTGGATGCATTTGGCGATACAGAGGCGGCCATGAGACAGGCTGGAATCGCGTATGCAACAGACCAGATCATCGATCTCATGGCAAATGGAGTAAAGCATATACATGTGTACTCCATGAATAAGCCGGAGGTCGCAGCCGGAATACAGAAGAATCTCAGTGAGATACTTAAAGTTTGATAAGATACAGATGTATATATTAAACTGGCAGTTGGTAGAAATTTGTAAGACAGGTGTGTATGATGATATCATCCTGCAAGCTGAATTCCTACATAATAAACCGCCAAATAATATTATAATAAATACAAGATGTCAAAACTAAGGTAACAATTATAAGAAAGAAGGAATAAAAAATGACACTCGAAGTTTTACAGAAGGACATGATAGCAGCAATGAAGGCAAGAGATAAGGAGAGAAAGGACAGCATATCATCTCTCGTATCGGCAGTTAAAAAAGTTGGTATAGACAACGGCTGCAGAGACAATATACCAGAGGATATAGTTGACAGCGTTATCCTCAAGGAGATCAAGTCTGTGAAGGAGCAGATCGACACATGTCCTGCAGACAGAACAGATCTGCTTGAGCAGTACAAGGCAAGATATGATGTGTTCAACGAGTATGCGCCAAAGCTTTTGTCAGAGGATGAGGTCAGAGAGATACTCACCACAAAGTTTGCTGATGTGATCGCAACCAAGAACAAGGGACAGATCATGAAGACAGTAATGGCAGAGCTCAAGGGCAAGGCTGACGGCAAGGTTATCAATCAGGTTGTTGCAGAGCTTTGCAAATAATAGTTTCTGACAGAAATCAAATCTGCGAATTAGTGAACGGAATTAGTGGAGAAAAATATGAAGTTTGTAGGAATTGAGAAGAAGGAACAGGGCAAGTTCATCACAAGGTATGATGTGAAGTATGAGACCGTAGATGGCATACTGAAAAATTATGAGATGATAAGCAGAAATGGCGATATCACAGATTTTGAGGGACTTCACGGCAAGGCTGCGGATGCAGTTGTCATCATAGCCACAGATGAGAATGATGAGAAGATCCTGATAGACAGAGAATACAGACTGGCTCCTGGCGAGTGGGTATACAATTTCCCTGCAGGACTGATAGATCCGGGAGAGACACCAGAGGTCAGCGCAAAGCGTGAACTCATGGAGGAGACGGGACTTGAGCTGTACGAGATCACAGATACAATAGGTACAAGCTACAGCGCTGTCGGATTTTCAAACGAGACAAATATGTGTGTGGTGGGCAAGGCGAGAGGCGAGTTTAAGCCGAGCACATCAACTCTGGAGGAGATCACCCCTGGCTGGTACACCAAGTCTGAAGTGAGGGAGCTGCTAAAGACTGAGAAATTCGCAGCCAGAACCCAGGCGTTTTGCTATGTATGGAGCAGAAAGTAGAAGGAGTATGTGTATGGAGAAATTACCAGGAAAGGGTATGGTTACGGTGTCAGCTGTCATCATGCTCATATGGGGACTTGTAAATGCAGGATATTATGATGTGGCAAAGCTTGTGCTTGCGGATGATCCATCATCTAAGGCTATCGCGTGTGGCGTTGTGGTTGGAATCGCGTCACTTGCAGCGGTCATAGGCGGAATATTTGGAATAGCTGGAAGCAACAAGGTGGCAAAGGCATCTGCGATAGTTGTGTGGGCAGCATTCCTGCTCATACTTGCAATTGTGAGCGGAATAGTATCACTTGTAGCAGGAGACAGCAAGGTTATTGGAGTTGCCATGATGATAGTTGGGATCATTGTTCCATTTGTCATGTTCATGGGAGCATCAAAGAACAGGGTCAAATAATTTATGATAAGTAACAGTTATAGGTTTTTCCAGAACAGAGAATGTGAATTTTTCCCATGTCATGAGGTGCAGGATGAAGATGCTTTTAACTGTCTGTTCTGTTATTGCCCTTTATACCTCGATGACAACTGTTTAGGATCCCCGGAATATATAATAACCGGACGGGGACAGCGGATAAAGGACTGCAGCTCGTGTCTGGTGGTTCACAGTCCGGAGATGTACGATAAAGTTATTGCACATCTGCGCAGACAGGACGAAATCATTCGTGTGGATCTGCGCAAAATGAAAAGTCTGTTGATGGACAGACTTTTTAAGATCACTCACATAAATGATATGGATGAGGATATGCGCGCGGAACATAGACTGCTGGTTGACCACGTAGTAAATGGAATTATGACTGGATCCTTGTCAGAAAAAACCAATAGCAAGGAAACAGCTTTGGACTGTACGGAAACCGTTTCGAATCCCATGGAAGTGTCTGTTCTGCTGCAGCCATTTGCGGGGGAATGTGTCCACAAGGGATACTTGGAATTTGGGAATAAAAAGATAGAGTGCAATGTACTTGAACAGATTGACACAGCCGGTGTTGAAAAAGGTTACTTATATGCATTTCATGCGCCGGATGTTGACCTTGAGAGTGCTGGATCGGTTCTTGAGCAGTATTACATGGAGACATTTCAGGTGGCATGCATGGATGTCATAAGAGGGTGGATACAGGGATATCTTGAGAGAAAGAACAGTGTATATGAGAAGAAGTATTGCAGTCCGTCATTCGGTTCGGGATATTATGGAATGGGCATGGATGCTGTACCTGAGTTGCTTGGACTTATGGATGCATCACAGGTAGGCGTGTCATGGAACGGAGAACGTATGTCGCCGAAGATGAGTCTTGTTGGAGCATATCTGATCGCGGGTGAAGATGTGTTTGCAGTAGATTCTGATTGCATAGATTGTATTGGACAGCGTGGTGGCTGTGAATTCTGTATAAAGCACTGAATTTATACCAAGTAGGAGCAGGAGTGTTCTGCTCCTACTTAGAATTATAGTTATTAATCCAAATCGAAACTAAAGACCGCTTTGTCGAAATTGCGGTTCTTTAAATCTTCATCTGAAATGATCCAAAAGATATTCCATAGACAACCAACGTTGTAACCATATTGAAACAGCAGATGTGTTTTTGTGTTTACATCCGGAATATTACCACCCGTAGGATAACCGAATAATTTGTTTCCGTCATACGAAAGATATTCGATATCATAATCTGGAGCAACTTCTTCAAGACGGTCAAATAGGTCACAGTCAAGCACATCTCCCAGTGGCTGATAATCTGTGGTGAGTTCAAACTCGACAGCCTTTTCCTCAAAAGTTTCTGTAAAATACTTTGAATAATATGGAACAGGCGGCTCAGTTCTCTTTAAATTTGCCAGGTCGCCGTTGTACCAGATCACCTTGTGATAAGCCGAATTTTCGGGGGCGTCAGCAATGCTTTCAACCCATTTGTTGGTCTGGTGAATTGAGTCGATTTCTCCGCTCCAGAAAAAATATAAAATACCCATGTGCGGAAGCTTGTTTTCAATATCCAAGTCGGCAATGTCCGCAAGATTGATTTGAGCAACAAGCTGCATTGCTGATTTTTCGTACCGCTCAGTGTCATCTCCGCGCTTGCAGGAATAGCCCGACATTGTGGGATATGGAATTTCGGGCGGAAGATCAGGAAAGCCACCGATTTTACTTGTGCCTTTTGCAATTACATTTTCTACATCCTTCACACACATTTTAATAGTATTTTTTCGGTAGTCTTTAATACTTTCTGCAATATCAGTGTGTCCTTCTTTAATAAGGAATTCAATCAAATCCATTTCGTGCATTTTCATTTTATACCCCCTAATCCCTATTTGTTAAAGTCAACACATTCATTATATCTAATATCGCCTAATTTGCATACACATTTAATGGCTACCCTACCTTGGGGATTCTTGCGCCAGAAATACCAGACTGACAGTAAGAGTCACAGCCTCGGTCACAGGTGCAGCAAACCACAAGCTGTTGCCACTGGTCAAAACTGGGAACGTCAGTATACACACGCTGCTGAGTATGATGTTTCGGAGCAGTGATATACACAGAGACTGCCCGGATTTCAGTATGGCCTGGAGATAGTAGGAGGTCATCAGGTTGATCCCAAATGGCACAAATGCAAAGAAGTACGCTCTGACACCAAGATCGGCAATGACGCCAAGGCTTTCATTCATATCTATAAACACACCGCAGAGCACCCTTGGAAAAAGTATTCCAAGAAGTGAGAACAGCGCACCCATGATCAGGATGGTTGTGTAAGCCATTCTTTTTATGGTGTTTATTCTGCCTATGTTATTTGCTCCATAGTTGGTCGAGATTACAGGCTGCACAGACTGACCAACTCCTGTGAACAAAGAATTGAACAGGATGACGCAGTTGGAGATGACGCTGTATATGGACAGGGCATTCTCACCGCAGTACTTCAATATCTGTATGTTGAACAGCAGCACTATAAATCCATTTGCAAATTCATTGAAGAAACTCGGGATACCGGCTGTCACGATATTCTTCATGCTGTTCAGGATCCTGTGTGGCATTATGAAACGCAGCTCATTCTTTTTGCTGAGGAAATGTGATGAGGCGACAAGTACCTGGATCAGCATACCGACAACAGAGGCAAGCGCGGCTCCGCCGATTCCCTGCTTCAGCGGGAATATCAGTACGATGTCCATCACGATATTGAACACTCCGCCTAGCAGGACGCCTGCCATGGCGCGGTTCGGATCATTGTCAGCCCTCACAAATATAGCGATGAAGTTGGAAAATACTGCAACCGGCAGGAACATATTTATATAGTGCATGTATGACATGGCATATGGGTATAGAGTGGCATTTGCTCCCATGAGTCTAAGCAGTGATGGCATACATGTTCCGTACAGTATCCACAGCAGTGCGGTGATTGCCGCGATCATTATGAATGACACGGTGAAGTAAAGGTTAGATTTCATTGTGTTGCCACTTCCTCTGTGCACGCTCATCTGTACCGAGCCACCTACGCCAAAGAGAATTCCAGTTGACATAAGTATGCACAGCAGTGGCGTTGTGATGCTCAGAGCGGCCAGGGCATCAGCTCCAACACCTTTGCCGATGACGATGGCATCAGTCAGGGTGTATATGGACATGACCATGGCACTTCCAAGGGAAGGAATGAGGAATTTGAAGTAAAGCTTTTTCAGATCGTTTCTTAACAGGTCCATTTGTAAATCTCCTTAACAAAAATAGTTTATAATTGAAAATCATTGAAAATCGGAAAGGCACATGATCGCGGGGGCACATTAACCTGCTAGCCGCATAAAAAAAGAGCCAGATAAGATAAAGTATCTTATCTGGCTCATGAAAATTCTGATATATTTGTATCGCGATTCATGTTCCATCCGGGAATCCTGCATCTGCAGAACACCTTGCAAGGTATATTAATATTCAATATACCGTCCGACTTGTGTTATTATAACAGGAGGCATAAAAATGTCAAGGATTAATAAGGGGGTATTATGGAGTATAGAGTGACAGATGCAAATGATATAGGTATGCTGATGGATGTCAGATTGTCCATGCTTAGGATAGTCAATGATCTTCCTGTTGATTACATATTTGATGATGAATTGGTGGTGAGCAGCAGAAGGTATTTTCTTGAGGGTGATCAGACAACTGTTGTAGCTGTCGATGACGGAAGATGTGTGGCGTGTGCCAGTATGTCTTATATTGAAATTATGCCAACATTTTCTCATCCTTCGGGAAAGAGAGCACATCTCATGAATGTATATACAGAAAAGGACTATCGAAGGAGGGGAATCGCCAGGCAGCTTGTGAATATGCTTATAGAGGATGCGCGTGCACATGACGTCACGGAGATAAGCCTTGATGCCACGGAAAGCGGCAGACCGCTGTACGAATCAATTGGATTTAAGGCATCTGAGGAGTGCATGGTTATAGATATACAGCAATTATGATGCTTTTGATAATAGACAGTTTACATACATATATTTACGGAGACAGACGGAGGCAGACATAGCTATGAAGGTAAGAGATAGCATAGAAAAAAGACGCAGTATTAGAAAGTTTAAAGATATCCCAGTGGAGCCGGCGATTATAAGACAGCTTATCGAGGTGCGGCGATCCAGAACCTGCTGCAGAGAATCCGGATATGAGACCTAGAAAGAAAATGGATGAAGTGCTGGAATACAGATAATTACAACAAGGAGGACGTACAGCCATGTCACTGGAAAAGGCAGAAAAGTTTCTTGAAGATAAAGGATATGGAGACAGGATCATACTTATGGACGCTCCGACGGCAACTGTTGCCATGGCGGCGGAGGCGCTTGGAGTTGAGCCGGGCATGATCGCTAAGACCATGGCGTTCATACAGGATGACAAGATAGTACTCATACTCACCGAGGGCACAGCCAGAGTTGACAATAGGAAATATAGAGACAGATTCCACGTCAAGGCGAAGATGGTGCCATTTGATAGCGTGGAGGAGCTTGTCGGACATGCACCGGGCGGAGTGTGTCCATTTGGCATAAATCCGGGGATAGATGTATACCTTGATGAGAGCCTCAAGAGATACGAGAGGGTTTTCCCTGCGGCGGGCAATGACCACAGTGCAGTGAATCTCACCATCTCTGAGCTTGAGGATGCATCTGGGGCTGCCGGCTGGGTTGATGTGTGCAAGGAGCCGGAGAAGTAAGCTGTTAATCAGGTTAATATGAGTCTGCGGATGGTGCTTATTATACGAATTAAGTATTTGGGAAGGAAGAATGGGTGTATGGACATAACGATGCTTGGAACAGGAAGTGCACTTGTGACAGAGTGTTATAATACATGCTTTGTGATGTCAGATGGAGACGAACATTTTCTAGTGGATGGCGGCGGTGGTAACGGCATACTGTCACAGCTTAAGAAAGCGGGTTTTAACTGGCAGGACATGAGGACAATATTTGTGACGCATAAACATGTGGATCATATACTCGGTGCGGTGTGGATGATCCGCATGATATGCCAGCATATGAAAAAAGGTTCGTATGAAGGCGAAGCCGTTATATACGGACATGACGAGGTCATCGCTTTACTTAGGGAGATGGCAATGCAACTTCTTAATAAGAAGGAGACAGTATATATTGGTGACAGACTTCATCTGGTTGAGGTGAATGACGGCGATACGAAAGAGATAATGGACAGAAAGGTCACATTTTTTGATACTGGTTCAACTAAGACAAAGCAATTTGGATTCTGTATGGATATGGGTGATGGCGCGAAAATTACGTGCTGCGGAGACGAGCCTTACAATGATTGTGAGGAGAAGTATGCGAGAGGCAGCAAATGGCTGCTCCATGAGGCATTCTGCCTGTATTCCGAGACGGATATATTTGATCCTTACGAGAAACATCACTCAACAGTCAAGGATGCCTGTGAACTTGCAGAAAAGCTTGAAGTTCAGAATCTGTTGCTATATCATACAGAGGATAAAAATATAACACATAGAAAAGAATTGTACGTGGCAGAGGGCAAAAGGTATTACAGCGGCAACCTGCATGTGCCAGATGATTTGGAGAAAATAAGACTTTAGAGATGGGCAGGAAAGAATATAGTCAAAATCTGAGAGAAATTAGAAGATGAATGACTTTCTTGAACGATAGAATTGTTTGAAAATACAGGCAACTAGAAAAGAATTTGCTAAAGATAGGCGATAAAAAGGAGAGATCGAAATGTACAATCCAATAAAAGAACTGACTAAGCGGGAATGGTTTATCTGGCTGTGTTCCCTCATTATAGTGCTGGTATCGAATCTTCTCACTGCAGATCTGGACATTCTCACACTTGCAGCGGCCCTCATAGGCGTGACATCGCTTATATTTGCGGCAAAAGGAAATGTGTGGGCGCAGATATTGATGGTCGTATTCAGCATATTATACGGTATAATATCATTCAGGTTCCGCTACTGGGGTGAGATGATAACCTACCTCGGGATGACGATGCCGATGGCGGTGTGGTCCGCCATAACGTGGTTCAAGAATCCGTCGGAGGGCAACAGCAGTGAGGTTGCCATACAGAAACTGACAAGAAGACATGTGATATGGCTCACTGTCAGCACGGTGCTTGTAACGATTGTATTCTACTATATACTGATGCTGCTTGATACGCCGAACATAGTGTTCAGTACCATATCAATCGTCACAAGCTTCCTTGCAGCGGCTCTCACCATGCTGAGATCGTCATACTACGCTGTTGGATATGCAGCAAATGATGTGATTCTGATAGTTTTGTGGGTTCTCGCGTCACTTGAGAATCCGGCATATATTCCTGTGGTTGTAAACTTCGTCATATTCTTTGCGAATGATATGTATGGCTTTGTGAGCTGGAAAAAGAGGGAAGTGAGGCAGGCTGTGGATTTGTAGGAGATAATTGTAATATAACACTGAACTTATTTTTATGTTCACAGTGAGCATGCAGGCAGAATGATAAAAGAAGAAATAGAATATAAGTGAAATCTTATCATAATAGGAGGACTCATAGATGAATATAAACATAAGAGAGTACATGGCAGCAGATGCAAAGTCAGCATCAGAGATCTGGAACCAGGTTGTGGATGACGGAGTGGCATTTCCACAGGAAGAGGATCTGACACCGGAATCAGGCGATGCATTTTTCAAAGAGCAGACATATACCGGTATCGCCGAGAACACAGAGAATGGTGAGGTGGTAGGACTCTACATACTTCATCCGAACAACGTGGGAAGATGCGGACATATATGTAATGCCAGCTATGCCGTGAGACGCGATATCCGCGGTGAGCACATAGGAGAAAAGCTTGTGCTTGACTGTATCTCCATGGCAAAGAAGAAAGGCTTTGGAGTGCTCCAGTTCAATGCCGTAGTAGCATCAAATGTACATGCACTCCATCTGTATAAAAGGATTGGTTTTACTCCGCTGGGCGTTATCCCGGGAGGCTTTAGGATGCCTGATGGACATTACGAGGATATCATTCCGCACTATTATGACCTTAGAAAAGATGCAGATCAGTAATGAGTTGCAGCATACGGTGTAACATCACAGAAAAATATGTTGATGTTACGATCTGACAGCGGTATACTTGTTGACAGAGAATTGGATATAAGAATGGGGAGCTGGCGAGTTAACCGGCTGAGAGGAGGCTGAACGCTTCGACCCACAACCTGATGCGGATAATGCCGCCGTAGGGATACGTTTGATACATACATAATGATGTAAGTAAGAAAGAAGAGACGCATTCCTGTGTCTCTTTTTTCATAAGGAGGGACCCGCGTAAGTGGGGGGATTCCTTGTGAAGCACGCAGACGCCGCGCGTAAGCGCCTTTCATGCGTCTGCTCCTTTATAAGGAATAATCCACGTGAGTGGGACACTCCTAAAGTGGCTGATTGGGGGCACCACCTTCCGCCACTATAAAAGTGTAAGAGAAACAAATATTAGATCTGGAACAGATTTATAAAGCCGGATCAGATTGGAGGAACAGATGAGAAATTACACAACACAGATGGACGCAGCAAGAAAAGGCATAGTAACCCCTGAGATCGAGAAAGTTGCCGAGAAAGAGCATATGTCCACTGAGGCGCTGATGAAACTGGTAGGAGAGGGCAAGGTAGCGATACCAGCCAACAAAAAGCACACATGCTTAAACCCAGAGGGAGTTGGAAGCATGCTGAGGACCAAGATCAATGTCAATCTTGGCGTGTCAAGAGACTGCAAGGATTATGGTATCGAGATGCAGAAGGTTATGAGTGCTGTCGAGATGGGAGCAGAGGCGATCATGGATCTGTCAAGCCACGGCAATACACAGCCGTTCAGACAGAAGCTCACTTCAGAGTGTCCGGCTATGATAGGAACTGTGCCGGTATATGACAGCGTTATCCACTATCAGAGAGACCTTGCGACACTGACAGCACAGGATTTCATCGATGTGGTACGTCTTCATGCGGAGGATGGAGTTGATTTTGTGACTCTCCACTGTGGAATAACAAGAAAGACGATCGAACAGATCAAGAAACATAAGAGAAAGATGAATATAGTCAGCCGTGGCGGCAGTCTTGTATTTGCATGGATGACCATGACTGGTAACGAGAATCCGTTCTACGAGTATTTTGATCAGATCCTTGACATATGCGAGGAATACGATGTGACAGTATCACTTGGAGATGCATGTCGTCCGGGATGTCTTGCGGACGCAACGGATGTATGTCAGATAGAGGAGCTTGTCAGACTTGGAGAGCTGACAAAGCGCGCGTGGGATCATAACGTACAGGTTATGGTTGAGGGCCCTGGTCATGTGCCACTCAATCAGATTGCAGCCAACATGGAGGTTCAGAAGACACTCTGTATGGGCGCACCATTCTACGTACTTGGACCTCTTGTCACAGATATAGCACCGGGATACGATCACATCACAAGTGCCATAGGCGGAGCGGTCGCAGCCATGAACGGAGCAGCATTCCTCTGTTACGTAACACCAGCAGAGCACCTTGCCCTGCCAAATGTAGACGATGTCAAGCAGGGAATCGTAGCCTCCAAGATAGCAGCCCATGCGGCAGATATAGCAAAGGGGATACCTGGAGCGAGGGATATAGATGACAAGATGGCGGATGCGAGACGTGTCCTCGACTGGGATGCACAGTTTGCATGTGCCATAGATCCTGAGACCGCAAAGGAGATCAGGGACAGCAGAAAGCCTGATGACGAGTACAGCGACACGTGCAGTATGTGCGGTAAGTTCTGTGCTGTAAGATCGATGAACAAGGCGCTGTCAGGGGAGTATATAGATATTCTCTGATGTAACATATACATATTATGTATATAGAAAATTGCAGATGGTGGTACATGGAGAGGTTCCGTGTACCGCCATTTTTGCACATGTTTGTTATTTTTGCCTATTGTAATGGAAAATAAACAAGTATAAAATATAGGCAAAAAAAGAGCATATATGCTGGAAGAGAATTTCTATAGATATGTGGCTTTAATATGTGGGGAGAAATAGAAGATGAAAAAATATGACGGTGGATTTTCGTTGGTTGAACTCATTATTGTCATCGCTATTATGGCGGTGCTGGCAGGGGCACTTGCTCCGATGCTTATTAAGTACATTCAGAAATCACGAGACAGCAAGGCTATGACAAATGCAAGAAATTTTGAAACTGCGGTGGAAGCGTCTTTGATTGACGCCAGTGAGGGGACGCTTGGCAGTGATGCCGAGAGAGATGCATCGGGATTCAGTGTGCAATATTTGTCAAGTAATGCGTCTGCCCCAAATCCTAATGATTCAACACATAGCCTGATAGCGTCAATATATAATTCCTTTGATCCAAAAGGACAGGGCTTTGAGGCAATTGCGGTGGTTGATACGGGGAAGGTTCAGCAGATTACATACAAGGATCTCAAGACGCGCAAGGTGTATGTATATTATGCTGATGATTCCAAGAAATATGGTACAAGGACCGAGGCTGGTAAGGCGGGAGAGTGGCTTAGATATGATACGAACAGAGGCGACAGCTGGGTGAGTTGGTATTCGATATGTGAAGGAAAGTATACTACACCGTGGTGGAATGGACATCAGTCGGATTGATATTGGATATTAGATCTGCGAGCATATCAGTTATTGGAGAGCTGATATGAAGTATAGAGAAAAGAAGGGGTAGGAGTGAATAAGGATTTGACAGTTGGAAGGCCGGAATCAGTGTTATGGAGATTCTGCCTTCCACTTTTTGGAAGTGTAATATTTCAGCAGCTTTACAACATAGCGGACAGCTTTGTGGCGGGGCAGTTTATAGGAGAAAATGCTCTGGCGGCGGTCGGCAACAGTTATGAGATAACGCTTATCTTCATAGCATTTGCATTTGGGTGCAATATAGGCTGTTCGGTCATAGTATCACAGCTGTTCGGGGCAAAGAAATACAGCGAGATGAAGACTGCGGTCTGGACTACTCTCATAGCAAGCGCTGTACTTGTGGCGGTTCTCATGCTGGTCGGATTCCTGCTTGGTGAGAGACTGCTGGCACTCATTGACACTCCGGATGAGCTGATGAGAGATTCGCTTACTTATCTGAACATATACATATTGGGAGTGCCATTTTTGTTCTTCTACAACATAGCGACAGGAATATTCTCCGCGCTGGGCGATTCGAGAACGCCGTTTATATTTCTTGCCATCTCATCGGTGTCCAACATAGCCGTTGATATACTGTTTGTAAAGACATTTGAAATGGGGGTAAATGGAGTTGCGTGGGCTACATTCATCTGTCAGGGTGTGAGCGCTGTACTTGCGATAATAGTTGTGTTCAGACGTCTGGCGGCAGTTCGCACTGAAGGAAAGATCCGTGTATTTTCGGGAAACATGCTGGGCAAGATAGCAGTTATAGCCATACCGAGCATACTTCAGCAGAGCTTTATCTCAGTTGGAAATATAATTATTCAGAGCGTCATCAATGGATTTGGAGCCTCTGTCATAGCGGGATATGCGGCGGCTGTAAAGCTCAATAATCTCGTCATAACGTCATTTACAACACTTGGAAATGGAATATCCAACTATACCGCACAGAATCTTGGCGCGGGTAAGATCGACAGGATAGGACAGGGACTTAAAGCTGGAATAAAACTTATATGGGGACTATGCATACCATTTGCGGTTTTGTACTTTTTCTTTGGCCGTTATGGCATGTATCCATTTATGGAGAACAGGACAGGACTTGCCCTTGACACGGGAGTCACGTATCTCAGGATACTGGCGCCGTTCTACTTTGTAGTATCGGCAAAACTTGTAGCGGATGGAATACTAAGGGGAACAGGCATGATGGGCAGATTTATGACATCGACATTTACAGATCTGATACTCAGGGTGGTGCTGGCGATAGTGCTGTCAAGAGTTATAGGTTCCGCCACAGGAATATGGCTGGCCTGGCCTATAGGCTGGACTATAGCAACAGTCATGTCACTGTTATTCTGTGTGAATGGTATTAAGAAGCTGAAAAGAGAAAAAACAGGGAGGATAGAATAGATGACAGATAAAATGACTCAGAAGAGCCATGGAGATATGAGTAAAGAAATAAGCAAAGATGGTGTGGCGGTGCGTACACGGGGATATCATATATGGAGAGTTATATTCTGTATAATAGGCGTGCTGGGAATGCTGATGTTCATATATCCGGTGTTCAGAGGTTGTCATGTGAATGTAGGAACCCTGCTGGGAACAGGCGTGTTTGCACTTCTCACATTGTATGGAGTATTCAGGGCAAAGATAAACAAATCTGTCAGAAAGCTTTGGGATAAAAAAGCAGGAAAGATATGCTTAAGTATCGTGCTTGCGCTTGTAACCATTGCTCTTGCCCTTGTTGTGGTCATCACGTATCACATGGTCTATGCGGCTCATGTAAAGCCTAAACAGGATGCCACAGTCGTGGTGCTCGGATGCGCGGTCAGAGGCGGCGGTCCAAGCCTTATGCTGAGAGAGAGACTTATAGCAGCACAGGATTATCTTGATGAGAACCCGGAGGCTGTATGTGTTGTGTCCGGTGGACAGGGCGCAGATGAGAGCATGTCGGAGGCACAGTGCATGTATGAATATCTGACAGAACATGGAATATCACCTGAGAGGATATATATGGAAGACAAGTCCACATCCACAAGGGAGAATATAAAGTTTTCGGCTCAGATAATAGAACAGAATGACCTGCCTGACGGAATGAATATCGTGACAAATGAATTCCATGAGTACAGGGCAAAGAGGATTGCGGAAAAGCAGGGTATAGATACGGGTTCCATAGCTGGAAGCACTGCATGGTGGCTGCTTCCGACATACTATGTCAGGGAGATGGCAGGCATACTGTATGAGTGGATCAGCGGCTGATACGTGGACAGGTGCGCTGCGAGGCGGACAAAGTGAATACAATGATCCGCCGGACACCCATGCAGGTATATTTGGTCGAAATGCACAGATAACCTTGAAAAAACCTTGTAATATTTCTTGAAAAATGCATGTAAAAACGTACTTCTAAATAGAAGAAATTATGTTATAATGACTCTGTATGATACAAATACAGTATCCAGTTAAAAGGAGAATGAGATGAACAAATTAGAACTTCAGAAAAAAGCTGTAGAAGTTCGCAAGGGCATTGTTACAGGTGTATACAATGCAAAGAGCGGACATCCAGGCGGCTCATTATCGGCAGCAGACCTGTTTACTTATCTTTATTTCGAGGAGATGAATGTGGATCCTAAGAATCCTGAGGACGAGAATCGTGACAGATTCGTGCTCTCAAAGGGACACACAGCTCCGGGCTACTACGCAGCACTTGCGTTAAAAGGCTTTTTCCCAATAGAAGACTTAAAGACACTCAGACATGTTGGATCTTACCTTCAGGGACATCCTGACAAGAAGCACACTCCAGGAGTGGATATGTCATCAGGATCACTGGGACAGGGACTTTCAGTTGCAGTAGGTATGGCACTTGCAGCAAAGATGCAGGGCAAGGATTACAGAACATACTGTCTCTGCGGTGATGGAGAGATCCAGGAGGGACAGATATGGGAGGCAGCTATGTTCGCAGGACATAGAAAGCTTGACAATCTGTGCGTTATAGTAGATAACAACAATCTTCAGATTGACGGAACGGTTGAGGATGTATGTTCACCATATCCTATAGATGAGAAGTTCAAGGCATTCAACTTCCATGTTATCAATATCAATGGCAATGACTTTGACGAGATCGACAGGGCATTTGCTGAGGCAAAGTCCCACAAGGGTGAGCCTACAGCGATCATCGCCCACACGATCAAGGGCAAGGGTGTATCGTTCATGGAGGACAAGGCCGGCTGGCATGGAAAGGCTCCGAATGAAGAAGAGTATAAGATCGCCATGGAAGAACTTGAGAAGGAGGCTGCAGCATTATGATAGAGAATAAAGCAATCGCAACCAGAGAGAGCTATGGCAATGCCTTAGTAGAGATCGCAAAGGAACATGATGATCTTGTTGTTTTAGATGCAGACCTTGCAGAGGCAACCAAGACAGTTATTTTTAAGAAAGCTTATCCTGAGCGACACGTTGACTGTGGCATCGCGGAGGCGAACATGGCAGGAATAGCTGCCGGAATGTCAACATGCGGATATGTTCCATTTATGAGTTCATTTGCAATGTTCGCTGCAGGACGTGCATTTGAGCAGGTGAGAAATACTATCGGATATCCACATCTGAATGTGAAGATCGGTGCAACTCACGCAGGAATCTCAGTAGGTGAGGATGGAGCAACACATCAGTGCTGTGAGGATATCGCACTCATGAGAGAGATCCCGGGCATGGTTGTCATTAACCCATGTGACGATGTAGAGGCCAGAGCAGCAGTCAAGGCTGCATATGAGTATGTTGGACCTGTATATCTCAGATTTGGAAGACTGGCAGTTCCAGTACTCAATGATGAGAGCACATACAAGTTTGAGATTGGCAAAGGGGTTAAGCTCAAGGACGGCAAGGACATATCTATCATAGCTACAGGACTTTGTGTATCTGAGGCTGTGAAGGCTGTGGATATGCTCGCTGCTGATGGTATAGATGCAGAGATTATCAACATACACACTATCAAGCCTATCGATGAGGATATCATCGTAGAGACAGCTCAGAAGACAGGAAGAGTGTTTACAGTTGAGGAGCACTCCATCATAGGTGGCCTCGGAAGTGCTGTTGCAGAGGTGCTTGCTGAGAAGTGTCCTACAAAGCTGACAAGGATCGGTGTGAGAGATACATTCGGTGAGTCAGGCCCTGCAAAGGAACTGCTTCACAAGTATGAGCTTGATGCCGAGGGTATCTATAAGCAGATCAAGGCTGCACTGTAATCCTGATGCGATAATTTGGACTACATGGCAGATATATAAGCTGAAATAGCTGAGACTAAATATCTGCGAAAGACATAGAGCGTTATATACAGATGGGGGAGCCTGCCAGTGGCAGGCTCTTTCCATATATACGTATGGGTAGGCAGATGTCCGGTTAAACATACTTTGTACATCTGGCTGATACCAGACGTTACTATACACAAGGGCTGAAGACCAGATGAAACTGGAGAACTTTACAGAAGAGAGGTAGGAATCATATGGGCAGAGAGTATGTAGAGGAACTTAAGACACGTGTGCTCAGCGGTGGAGCGGAGATCACATATAATGAGGCTCTTAAGCTTGCACATGAGGATCTGGATATATTGGCGGCTTCAGCAAATGAGATAAGAGAGCATTTCTGCGGAGATCGGTGCGATGTGTGTTCGGTCATAAGCGTGAAGGAGGGCAGATGCACAGAGAACTGCAGATATTGTGCACAGTCCAGGATAGCGAAGAAGGATATACCAGAGATAAATCTGCTTGGCAATGGAGCGGTTACTGAGGGTGCATCGATTGACTATAACAAGGGAAGCTTCAGGTACTGCCTTGTGGCTGAGGGCAGGAGACTTTCAAAGCGTGAGTTAGAGCTTACAGAGAAAACAGTCCAGGATATACACGACAACGTGGATATTAATATATGTGCATCGTTTGGCTTGCTGGATCAGGAGGATTTCACGAAGCTAAAGAACGCGGGCTTATCGATGATACACAACAACCTTGAGACCTCTCCAGAATATTTTCCGGAGGTGTGTACCAGTCACACACAGGAACAGAAGAAGACGACAATACGCGCTGCAAAGGCTGCGGGACTCATGGTGTGCAGTGGCAGTCTGTTCGGCATGGGCGAGACACTTGAGGACAGGGTGGCGCTTGCATTTGAACTCAGAGAGCTTGGCGTGGATTCGGTTCCGATGAACCTCCTCAACCCGAGGGAGGGGACGCCGTTCTATGACAAGACACCTCTCACTGAGGAGGAGTACGTCAGAACGATAGCGGTTTACAGATTTGTAATGCCGAAAGTCATGATAAGGCTTGCTGCCGGACGCGGCAGATATGAGGACAACGGCGAGGCAGCACTTGCAGCCGGTGCAAACGCAGTCATAAGTGGAGACTTCCTGACCACCGATGGAACATCATTTGACCTTGACTTTGACATGATAAGAAGAAACGGATTTGTCACGGACAGAAAACATTCATAGACATTAGTGGGGGCTGTGCGCACGGCAATTGGATGAGAAGGATTAACAGCATGCAAATAAGAGAATATAACAGGCAGAATAAGTTTTAGAAGGAGAATTATATGAAGATTTATGACAGGATCATGGGACTTGGAACAAAGATGACAGACATGGATGCATCCACATACCAGGGAGCATTCATAGGAAAGATATCCTACACGGTAGATAGGGAGAAGGCAGAGGCTGCCGACAGCATCACATATGAGTATGGTGATGTTAAGGAGAACGCATTCATGTACATACTCTCTATCCTTGGAAAGGTAGAGGGAGAAGAGACTCCTGTTGAGAAGATGACCATCACACTCGTAAAAGCGTCTGACAAGGAGAAGGATATCAAGAGAGTGGAGAAGGCTGAGTATGAGGATGAGAAGCCGTTCCACACATTTACCAAGGAAGAGGTATATGCATTCAGCAAGGAGACAGGAGACGAGAATAAGATCCATCTCACAGACCATCCTGTAGTTCAGGGAATGCTGCTCTTACGCACTGCAGCATGTGCGCATGAGGATCTGAAGAGGCTTGACGTCAAGTTCGTGGAGCCTTCATACGCTGAGGAAGAACTCATGTGGGGCAGCAATGGAAGAGAATATGTGCTCTACGCAGATGGCTATGTGAAAGCCTCATTCAAGGTCGTAAAGTAATTAGAGCTTGACTTATAATTTCTGCAATTTATTGTTAGTAGCAAAAATAAAAGACCTTCGGTTCAGATAACACTGAACTGGAGGTCTCTTTATTAGTAGATCATATTACTGGATCTTGATAAAATCAGAACGCATATAGCCTGTTACAGTCTTTGATCCAATCTTGAATGATATTTTGTACCATGTCTCACCGTTTTTCTTCGCGCCACCTACGACATAAACCTTTCGTCCCTTGTAAAGCTCTGTTATAATGCCGTAGTTTGTCGATGGACCTCTGCGGACTCTCACTGCATAGTCGTTGACAGTGCCGATCACCACGGGAGTTCCTGAGACTGGCAATGAAGACATCTCTCCGTAATAAGTCTTTTTGTTATATGTAAGATATGCTCGTACGGTGTATGTATAGTACCTTGCGTCAACTGCAGCTCCGATGTATATATTCGATGATTCGCCGGTGAGCTTTTTCACTGCCGTATATTTTTTTGCACGTTTATCATATTTGTATACTACATATCCCGACGCGCCTTTGACTGGAGTCCATTTGGTGCATCTGTAGCCGCCGAGTGGCATATATTTGATGGCCGAAGGAGTAGCAGGCGTTGTGGCGGTTTTTAGAACCGTGTAAGCACTTCCTCCGGATACACCATCTTTCTTGATATATGCTCTGACAGCAAAAGCATAACTAGTTGTTGATTTGAGGTTGTTTGCTGTGTATGTGCATGTGGTGTTATCGGTTATCTTGGAGAGAAGGATGTAGCTCCTGGAGCTGCTGTCATATCTGTAAACAAGATATCCGGTTGCAGCAGGCACCTTGCTCCATGCAAATGAGATGGACTTGTCACTCCTTGATTTTGTGATAATCTTTGCCGGCGCAGCAGGACCTGAGTAAGCGCTTATAGCACTGCAGAGGTCTGTGTATCTCATAACTCCGTCTTTCTTGTAGTAAGCTCTTACAGAATAGCTGTACTGTGTGGCTGATTTGAGCCCAGTGTGTGTGTAGACAGTCTGGTCACCGCCCTTTACATTAGCTATTTTTGTCCATGTGGCAGTGTCCTTATCCCATGTATATACGAGATAGCCATTTACGTTATTTTCCTGATTCCATTTGATGCTTATGGAATTAGATGTTGATATGCGAACCTTAAGGCCGCTGACGAGTCCTGGATTTGTGGTTCCTGTTACAGCATTCGATACAACATGCAATATTGTACCTGACTCTGTGGTTGTATAGGCTCTGATCTTGTAGCTGTAGTCCGCACCTGCATTCAGATCCTTGTCGGTGTATGTCGTGGTGGTCGAGCTTGTCAGAGTCGTGATCGCCTCATATTTACCGGTAGAAGGGTTCAGTCTGTATATCCGGTATCCAGTAGCTGCCGTTATAGGACTCCATGAAAGTCTGATAGCACTGGCAGATGTGGCTGCCACCTTGAAGTTTTCTATATTGTCAGCGATGGTGATACCGGTGCAGGTGTCAGTGTATGTTCCATATACATTTCTTGAGTTCAACTTATAATAGCCGCGGACCTTGTATGTGTACTTCTTGCCGTCCTGAAGATTCTTGTCGGTAAATGTGACAGTGCTTGCACCCTTTGCAGTTCCAACGGCTACATATTTATTTTGGCTTTCATCGTAACGTACAATCTGGTATCCGTATACCTCAGGAATCTTGTTCCATGTGAGGGTTATGGATGAGTCTGTGGAAGTCTGCTGTACAAGTGAAGCCGGGGCAGCCGGGGTAGTTATATATCTGAAGTTCATGTCTGTGGCGCGGCCGATTCCCGCAACAGTTCCGTCTTCAGAATACTGCCAGTATGAGTGCTTAGCCTTGAGCGAGTCGGTGTCAGAGTCGCTGTAGAGCGCTGACCATACCGGGTATTTGTTATTTATGTTTGATATGTTCATATCATCGGTTATGACAGACTTGCTTGCGTACAGCATGCCTACATATCCTCTGATCTCTACTGCGGAGCAGAATGAGTTGATGACTGTTGTCGCTGCGCTCTTTGACAGATTCGCATTGTACAGCCTTCCGGTAATTCCAACTCCTTCCTCCCATGCATATTCATAGTCCATTACAATAGGAAGGTTGATGTTATAGCCGGATATGAGATTCATAGTGTATGCGGCTTCTGCCTTAGCCTCTGAAGAGTTGATGGCCTGTGAGTAGAAATAGACACCTACATCTAGACCAGCGGCTATCGCGCCCTTGAGATTTTCTCTGTAATTTGCGTCTACATAGAATTTGCCTGAACCGTAGTAGCGTCCGCCGACACGGATAAATGCAAAGGTTATGCCAGAGGCTTTTACCTTTTTCCAGTTTATCGAGCCATTCCATTCTGATACATCTATTCCCTTTTGAATCTTGTAACCCTTGAACTGGGCTGCATGGGTATAATTGGAAGGGGAAACAGGTAAGGCTCCCTGTGTGTTGAAAGATCCTGAGGAGATAAAATCCTGTGTGGTGTCTATAGATTGTTGGATATCGGCGAATGCAGGTTGTATATCAGTGCCAGTAGCTGCGTATGAAGTATTGTTTGGTGCAGCCATTGCGGCAAGAATGGCAACGCTGAGAGCTCCCCCTAGTATTGTTCTGATTAGTTTTTTGCGAATCATGTAAACCCTCCGAAATGTTAGTTATTAATTGTTGTTAACATAATAGTTCTTTTGTTTTTATATGTCAATAAAAACGATGGTAATTGTTACAAAAATATTACAAAATAGTTCTGGAATGGTAAAAAATGGGTAAATATTCATTCAAAAGGTATAAACGGTAATGTTTTACGTATGAAATGAATATATAGTATGTTATACTGTAATAGATTTTACGGCACTATTATTAAAAAAGGATGAAGCGTTCCGAAAAGGAGATAAAATTGGACGAAAAGATAGGATTTGGCTGCTCTCTGAAAAATATGTTTGTCGGCGTTGTAAAGCCGGAGGCATATATGAAAAATGGACAGAGTGGAAAGACATGGCATGCAGTGATGGTCGTATTGGGTATGAGCATCATACTCTATCTATTTACATTTTGGCTGCCATATAACAAGCTATTTGGAAATGGAAGATTGGCCAGGACTGTGGATGAGGCGGTGAAAGATTTTGCACTCAGCAATGACGGATTTTATTATGAAGGACGTTACCAGTGGTCTGATGATGAGAATATGACATACATACTAGTGGATACATCCATAAAGGATTCCTCTGCAAAAGAGATAGAGTCCCTTAGAAAAGAAAATGTCTATACCACGGTTTTTGTTGTGACAGGGGCAGAAATACTATCAATGGAAAATGGAAGAATGAGTACCATAAAAGCGAAGGATCTGTACGAGGCATTAAATGAGGTTTATCATGCTAGCTCATTTGGAAAACAGGATATATTGGATATTATAAATAAATGGGACACACCGGTTCTGACCGCATTGTATATAGGAAATGTGATAGGTGGAATAATAAAGACGTTTTGGGTTTCGTTTATAGTGGCGATAGTAGGCTTGATAGTTTCGTCAGCCCTTAAACTTAAAGTCTCACTTGGGGCTGTGTACAGAGCAGCTTTGTATATAAGATCACTCTGGTATCCAATACTACTGTTGATATCCACATATGTGTGGCCGGCAAAGAAAACTTTGATGACACTAACATTTATGATATGTGCAGCATATATGTTTATGGCGATATATAGATATAATGCTCAGAATCCGGGGGAGCTGAGAGGTAAGGCAACAATGCTTTCAGGCAGTCAGCAGCCGAATTTATAACCTGGACAGACAGGTATATTAAAGCAAAAAATATAACATATAAAACAACAATAGGAGGAGTATCACAATGAATTTGAGAAAAACAAAGATTATCTGTACACTTGGACCAGCAACAGATGATGACGAGGTGCTTAGAAAACTTATGCTTGAGGGAATGGATGTCGCCAGGTTCAATTTTTCTCATGGAGATCATGCTCAGCATAGAAAAAATAAGGACAGAATAGAGAAACTTAGAGATGAGCTGGGATTGCCTGTTGCAACGCTGCTCGATACAAAGGGACCTGAGATCCGTGTTGGAGATTTTAAGGAAGGCAAAGTTGAGCTTGTTGAGGGACAGACTTTTACCCTCACAACGGATGATGTCCTTGGAGATCAGGCAAAGGTGTCCATAACCTACAAGAATCTTGTGAATGATGTAAAGCCGGGTGACATCATACTTATAGATGACGGACTTATCAATATGAAGATAGAGAAGGTGACAGGAACGGAGATCGTGTGCCGTGTTGAAAATGGCGGACCTGTCTCAAACCACAAGGGTGTCAACGTTCCTAGAGTCAACCTCACCATGCCGTACATCAGCGATGTGGACAGAGAGGATATAATATTTGGAATCAAGAACGACTTTGACTTTATAGCTGCTTCATTTGTCAGATCTGCGGATGATATCCTGGAGATAAGAAAGATACTTGATGAGTATGAGTGCGACAATATCAACATCATTGCAAAGATTGAGAATATGCAGGGTGTTGACAACATAGATGAGATAATCAGAGTCTCAGATGGTATCATGGTTGCCAGAGGAGATATGGGCGTTGAGATCCCTCTTGAGGACGTGCCTATCATCCAGAAGATGATCATAAAGAAGGTTTACAATGCAGATAAGCAGGTCATAACTGCAACTCAGATGCTCGACTCAATGATGATACATCCAAGACCGACGAGAGCTGAGGCTACAGATGTTGCAAATGCTATATATGACGGAACCAGTGCGATCATGCTCTCAGGAGAGACTGCCGCAGGAAAGTATCCTGTGGAGGCACTTCACACGATGAAGACCATAGCAGAGAGAGCAGAGATGGATATTGATTACAACAAGCGTTTCTTCAGTCGTGATGCGGTTCAGAACCCAGACATAACAAGCGCCATATCACATGCTACATGTACAACAGCGATAGATCTTGCAGCAGCAGCTATAATCACCGTTACAAAGTCAGGTAAGACGGCAAGAATGCTTTCAAAGTACAGACCAAAGTGCCCTATCATCGGATGTACACCGGTACCAAAAGTTGCGCGTCAGATAAATCTGTCATGGGGAGTACAGCCTCTTGTTATAAAGGAAGAGAACAACACTGACGATCTGTTCGAGCATTCAGTTGATGCGGCAAAGAGAAACGGATACGTTAAGGATGGCGAGGTGGTTGTAATAACAGCCGGAGTTCCTCTTGGAGTTACAGGTACGACAAACCTCATCAAGGTGCACGTTGTAGGACATATCCTTGTGAAAGGATTCTCGATAAATGAGAGATCTGTCACAGCACCGTTATGTGTATGTGAGACAGAGGATGATCTGATCAAGAATTATAAAGATGGAGATATCATAGTTATAAGCGAGACAAGCAACAGGATAATGGATCAGCTCAAGACAGCATCAGCCATTGTCTGTGAGAAGAATGGTGGCAACTCACATGCAGCCATCGTTGGTCTCAGCAGAGATATCCCAGTTATCCTGGGTGCCCAGAATGCAACCAAGATCCTGAAGTCAGGTTCCATAGTTACAGTAAATGGCGAAGATGGAGTTGTGATATCCAACTAAATATTCATCGGTACTTGAAAAGAATAAAACTAAAGATGTAACAAAAAATTAACAGAATATAAATACAAATGTATAAAACAACCTCCTCCTGTGTTGACAAAGGTAACAGTTATTGCTATACTACAATGGATTTGTAACAAAAACGTAATAATTGTTGCGATATGAAGATGCACAGGAGGTTTTATTATGTACAAGTCAAAATCAATAAAAAAGACCATCGTCGTGGCTGCGGCTGCAGGAATGCTCATAACGACGTCACTCGGAACGGTAAGCGCAAGCCAACTGCTTAACGATTCAACGGTTGGCATCTCGTCGGCATTTGACAAGTACGCCAGCTCGCTTGCGGGTGGGGCAGATAAAGATACAGACAGTTCGCAGAAAAATGTTGCAACAGCGTCTGATGCGGCAAAGCCAGTTTCAGGAAGCTCCACAAAAGACGATATAGTTGCCGCCGACAAAAAAACGGACGGAGATAAAAGCGAGACAAAGAAGATAAAGAAGATAAAGTATCCTCAGTTTGAGGACAGGTGTATAGCGGTAACAGATGACTATGTCAACATCAGATCTGCGGCTGGAATAGATTCAGACGTGGTAGGTATCATAGGAAACGCTGGTGTTGCAGACGTAGTTGAGAAAGGTAAGGAGTGGACTAAGGTGTCATCAGGCAACTGCGTTGGATACATAAGAAATGACCTTCTTCTGTACGGCGATGATGCAGGAGAGTACGCAGAGGCAAACTGTAGCAAGATGGCCACAGTCAACACAGAGACACTGAATGTCAGGGAGCAGGCTGATACATCAGCTGACTGCATAACACAGGTTGGAGCAGGACAGAGCTTTGACATACTCTCGCAGACGGATAAGTGGGTGCAGATTGCTCTTGACGACCAGACCAGCGGATATGTGAGTGCGGATTATATAGAGTATACATACAAGCTAGATGAGGCAAAGACTCTTGAGGAGCTTCAGGCGGAGATCCAGGCACAGGAGAATGCACAGAAGCAGGCAGAAGAGGATGAGGCGGACGCATGCGAGACACAGGATGCAACTGATGCTCAAGATACTTCGGATGATCAGGGCACAGATGATGCCCATGATACATATGACAATCAAGACACAGATGATGATTCATATGATGGAGATTCGGGTACTGATGGCCAGTATGATTATGATCAGGATTCAGACGACAGCCAGGATGCTTCGGATGGTCAGGGTTCGTCAGATGGCGATGACGGCAGTGACACAACGGCAGCACCTAGCGGCCAGACCGGTATAGATCTTGCAAATTATGCTACACAGTTTGTCGGTAATCCATATGTATATGGTGGATCAAGCCTTACAGATGGTGCGGACTGCTCAGGATTTGTAATGGCAGTATATGCACAGTTCGGTTATTCACTTCCACATTCGGCGGGTGCACAGTCAGGCTATGGAACCAGAGTGGATACAGCGAGCCTTGAGCCGGGAGATATACTATTCTATGGATACGACGGATCGATAGAGCATTGTGCGATCTATATAGGAGACGGCATGATAGTCCATGCAAGTACAGAGGAGACCGGTATCAAGATATCATCAGCATTCTACAGCACGCCTATATGTGCGGTGAGACTGCTAGGTCAGTAAAACTGTATACTGATAAAATGTGTTCATTCATTGTTCAATATGGCGGAAACAAAGCATTTTCAACAAAACAATGTGAACAATATGCACATTAAATTCTGCCAAATATATTGAAAAAAAGACTGTTTATGGTATAATAAATATATCAATTTGGATTTTATCCAAAAAAGAAGGAGTTGGGCATCATGAATTACATAATCAGCGGTAAGAACATTGAAGTTACAGAAGGACTTAGAAATGCAGTACAGGATAAGCTCTCAAAGCTTGAGAAGTACTTTGCAGCTGACACTGGCGCACAGGTCACATTCAGCGTGGAGAAAGATAGACAGAAGATAGAAGTAACCATTCCTATGAAGGGACACATCATCAGAGCAGAACAGGTAAGTGATGATATGTATGTTTCAATCGACCTTGTTGTAGAGGTTATCGAGAGACAGGTTACAAAGCATCGCAAGAAGCTCATAGATAAGGAGCAGAATGTGGCGTATCTCAATGAAGCTTTCGTGGATGAGGACATAGAGGATGATGATGATATCAAGATCGTCAGAACAAAGAAGTTCGCAGTTAAGCCTATGTATCCTGAGGATGCATGCATTCAGATGGATCTTCTGGGACACAATTTTTATGTATTTAGAAACGCAGAGACAGACGAAGTGAATGTTGTATATAAGAGAAAGGGCAACACATATGGTCTCATCGAGCCAGAGTTCTAAAGATGTTCGAAGCATGATTAGAATATGATCAAGATAATAATCAAGATAAGAACAGAACATGATCGAGAGATGTTTTCAATATAAGAACTGCTAAACAGATCAGTAGACATATTACTAAACAAACATATTAACAAGTAATAAAGAACTAATTAAAATCTAATAAAAAAGTAATAAATAAGGGGACTTTCCTGCTTGGGAGGTCTCCTTTTTGCTTGATATAAATAGCATAAGATGTTAGAATGTACCCTGAATAACGATAGCTAGGAGGTCAAAAACAACATGGGTTTGTTTGAGAAAATATTTGGAACGCACAGCGAGAAGGAACTTAAAAAGATAGGACCTATCGTTGATGCAATAGAGGCACTTGATGAAAAGATGCAGGCGCTTTCGGATGAAGAGCTGAAGGCAAAGACACAGGAGTTTAAAGACAGGCTTGCAGCTGGAGAGACGCTGGATGATATATTGGTGGAGGCATTTGCAGTTGTGAGAGAGGCTGCATACCGTGTGCTTGGAATGAAGCACTACAGAGTACAGCTTATCGGTGGTATCGTTCTCCATCAGGGAAGAATCGCTGAGATGAGAACTGGTGAAGGTAAGACACTGGTATCAACACTCCCAGCTTATCTGAATGCCCTGGAAGGAAAGGGTGTCCATGTTGTTACAGTCAATGACTACCTGGCAAAGCGAGATGCAGAGTGGATGGGACAGGTTCATGAATTCCTTGGACTCAAGGTTGGTATCATCTTGAACAGTTCAACTACAGATGAGAGACGTGATGCATACAACTGTGATATTACCTATGTAACAAACAATGAGCTTGGATTTGACTATTTGAGAGATAACATGGTCATATATAAGGAGAAGCTGGTTCTCAGAGATCTGCACTACTGTGTAATCGATGAGGTCGACTCAGTTCTTATCGATGAGGCTCGTACACCTCTTATCATATCAGGTCAGAGTGGCAAGTCTACAGAGCTCTACAAGATGTGTGATTATCTTGCAAGACAGATGAAGCGCGGCGAGGGCGATGGAGAGATATCCAAGATGGATATGCTCATGAAGACAGCGGTTGAAGAAGATGGAGATTTCCTTGTAAATGAGAAAGATAAATACGTTATGCTCACAGCGAACGGTGTCAAGATGGTTGAGCAGTTCTTCCATATAGATAACCTGTCAGATCCTGAGAATATGGAGATACAGCACAACATTATCTTGGCTCTCCGTGCACACAACCTCATGTTCAGAGACAGGGATTACGTTGTAAAGGATGATGAAGTTCTCATAGTTGACGAGTTTACCGGACGTATCATGCCGGGACGTCGTTTCTCCGATGGACTGCATCAGGCTATAGAGGCAAAGGAGAATGTGAAGGTAAAGAGAGAGAGTAAGACTCTTGCAACCATCACGTTCCAGAATTTTTTCAATATGTTTGACAAGAAAGCAGGTATGACTGGTACAGCGCAGACAGAGGAAGAGGAGTTCAGAGAGATATACGGTATGGATGTTGTTGTCATTCCAACAAACAGACCTATCCAGAGAATAGACCAGCCGGATTCTATATTTAAGACAAAGAAGGAGAAGCTGGATGCCATAGTTGAACAGATCAACCTCAGTTACAGAAAAGGACAGCCGGTCCTTGTCGGTACTATCAATATCGATGCATCTGAGGAATTGAGTCACCTGCTCACAAAGAAGAAAGTTCCTCATAAGGTTCTTAATGCGAAGTTCCACGAGCTTGAGGCTGAGATAGTAGCGGATGCAGGTCAGAAGAATGCCGTAACTATCGCAACAAACATGGCAGGACGTGGTACTGATATCAAGCTTGGGGAGGGCGTTGCCGAACTTGGCGGACTTAGGATCATAGGTACAGAGAGACATGAGTCGAGACGAATAGACAACCAGCTCCGAGGACGTTCAGGACGTCAGGGAGATCCGGGTGAGTCAAAGTTCTACCTTTCACTTGAAGACGATCTCATGAGACTTTTCGGTTCAGAGAGAGTTATGAGCGTGTATGATACGCTGAAGATACCAGAGGGTGAGGAGATAGAGCACAAGACTATATCAAACTTCGTTGAGAAGGCACAGAAGAAGATTGAAGGCAACAACTTTGCCATCAGAAAGAATCTTCTCGAATACGACAGAGTTAATAACGAGCAGAGAGAGATCATATACAAGGAGCGTAGAAGAGTTCTTGACGGCGAGAACATGCATGAGGTAATACTCAAGATGATCAAGGATGATATAGGCGCTGCTGTTGACCAGATTTGCTCATCCGAGAGTGCTCCGGAGGAGTGGAATCAGGTAGAACTGGACGATATGATAAGAAACATAGTTCCATTTGCGGAGCCTGTCACACTCACAGATGAGGAGATAAGAAAAGCTGACATAAAGGAACTTAAAGAGAGACTTATTAATGAAGCACTTGAGCTTTATGCTGATAAGGAAAAGGAGATCAATGATCCGGATCAGATGAGAGAGATCGAGCGAGTTATTCTCTTAAAAACCATAGATAGAAAGTGGACAGATCACATCGATGATATGGATAATCTCAGACAGGGTATTGGACTCAGATCCCTCGGACAGAGAGATCCTGTAGTGGAGTACAAGTTTGCCGGATATGACATGTTCAACGAGATGACAGCAGCCATCCGTGAGGAGACAGTCAGACTTCTGTACAGAATAAAGGTTGAGCAGAAGATAGAGAGAGAAGAGGTAAATAAGGTTACAGGAACAAACAAGGACGATACAGCGTCCAAGGGACCTGTGAAGAAGGCAAAGAAGATCGGCAGAAATGATCTTTGCCCATGCGGAAGTGGTCTCAAGTATAAGAATTGCTGCGGCAAGAATGCATAATAAGATATACAGGAGAAGCTGAGTGATAGAGATAGATGAGTTCAGAGCAGCTATGGCTTCCTACAAGGAGCCTCTTGAGGAGGTCAAGTCGTCTCTGGATATTGAAAATAAGACAGACAGAATAGCAAAACTTAATTATGAGATGGAGCAGCCGTCTTTTTGGGATGATGTAGACAGATCTAGGGAGGTGTCACGGGAACTGAAGAACCTCCAGGATCTGGTGGACAATTACAAAAAGCTTGAGAATGACTATTTAGATATAGATACCCTCATACTCATGGCTGAGGAGGAGAACGATTCAAGCCTTATACCGGAGATAGGGGAACAGATAGACATATTCAAGAAAGAATTTGAAGAGTACAGGATCAACCTGCTTTTCACGGATGAGTTTGATGACTGCAATGCTGTTCTCACTCTTCATTCGGGAGAGGGTGGTACGGAGTCGTGCGACTGGGCGAGCATGCTTTACAGAATGTATACCAGATGGGCAGAAAAGCACGGCATGAGCGTTGAGGTACTTGATTTTCTTGAAGGTGACGAGGCTGGAATAAAGTCGGTTACCATACAGATAAATGGACCACATGCATACGGGTATCTCAAGTCCGAGAAGGGAGTTCACAGACTTGTCAGGATATCTCCGTTCAACTCTGCGGGTAAGAGAATGACCTCGTTTGCATCGTGTGATGTTATACCTGATATAGAACAGGATCTGGAGATAGAAATCAGGGATGAAGATATACGAATTGATACCTACAGATCAAGCGGAGCCGGTGGCCAGCATATCAACAAAACATCATCAGCCATCAGAATCACACATTTTCCTACAGGAATAGTGGTTCAGTGCCAGAATGAGAGATCGCAGTTAATGAATAAGAACAAGGCCATGCAGATGTTGAAGTCCAAGCTGTATCTTCTGAAGAAACAGGAAAATCTGGAAAGAATATCGGATATCCGCGGAGAAGTTACCGACAATGGATTTGGAAGTCAGATCAGGTCGTATGTGTTGCAGCCATACACCATGGTCAAGGATAAGAGAACATCTTATGAGAATTCCAATGTGTCGGCGGTTCTCGATGGTGATTTGGACGGCTTTATGACTGCATATCTAAAGTGGGTGAACAGAGTTGAGGTGTGATAAGATAGTCTACCATATATAATTTATATATACTGTTAGAAATTATGCTTTGACAATGACGCTTTATACTGATAAAGTAATGACGTATTAAATTTACATGATGAATATGCAGGTTGATACATAAAATATTTACAAAAACACATAAGTAAGACGCAATAAAAGATAAAAGAGGAAGATAAGGAGAATAAGGGACATGGTGAATATAGCAGTATTAGGTTATGGTACAGTTGGCTCAGGAGTTGTGGAAGTGATTAACACCAACCATGATATTGTTAATAAGAGAGCTGGGCAGGAGATAAATGTAAAGAGGGTACTTGATCTCAGAACATTTCCAGGGGATCCTGTTGAGAACATTCTCACCCATGATTTTGAGGACATACTAAACGATGACGAGATCAGCGTTGTGGTAGAGGTAATGGGAGGCGTTGAGCCGGCATATACATTTGTCAAGAAATGTCTTCTTGCGGGCAAGAGTGTTGCAACATCAAACAAGGAGCTCGTTGCAGTTCATGGCCCTGAACTTTTAAAAATTGCCAGAGAGGGCAATATCAATTTCTTCTTTGAGGCGTCAGCCGGCGGCGGAATACCTGTTATACGACCACTCAACACATCCATCACAGCAGATGATGTGACAGAGATCACAGGAATACTTAATGGTACGACTAATTACATTCTCACCAAGATGGACAAAGAGGGTGCAGATTATGCTACTGTGTTAAAACAGGCACAGGATCTTGGTTATGCAGAGCGCAATCCAGAGGCAGATGTAGAGGGCGGTGATGCATGCAGAAAGATAGCGATACTTACATCTCTTGTGTATGGAAAGAATCTGGATTACAACAGGATACACATGGAGGGAATAACAAAGATAACAACAGATGATTTCAAATATGCGGATAAGATGGGATATTCAGTCAAACTTGTTGGTACAACGAGAAAGACAGATGGCAAGCTTTACTCATACGTTGCACCGGTCATGCTTCCGCATGATAATCCGCTCGCGAAGATAGATGATGTATACAATGGTATACTTGTGCACGGAAATGCTCTTGACGATGTAATGTTCTATGGAAAGGGTGCAGGAAAACTTCCTACAGCATCTGCGGTTGTATCAGATGTTATAGACGCAGTCAGAAATATGGGAAGAAATGTCCCGATCATTTGGGATGATGAGGAGCTTGAGATGGGGGCATTTGAGGACTCGGTAAGCAGATTCTTCATAAGAACAGAGGAGAAGGACGAGGATGCGATAAAGGCGGTATTTGGTGAAGTAGAGTACGTTGATTCTGATCTGAATGAGAAAGCATTTGTCACAGCAGTTATCACTGAGGGCAAATTTGAGACATGTTGCAATAAGATCGGTGTAAAGAGTGCTCTCAGAGTGCTCGATTAGTACAATATTATGCAAAGCTCTTGAAATCCTAGTGGAATTGAGTTATTTTACAAAAGGCTTATTTCTCTCTGCGGATATGATCTTTATATACGCAGGGCGTTGAATATACAAATTTTCAAACGAGCGATCAGGAGGACAATATGTTAATAGTAAAGAAGTTTGGTGGTACTTCTGTAGGAAATACCGAAAGAATCTTTAACGTGGCCAAAAGATGTATCGAGGACTGGCAGAAGGGGAACGACGTTGTTGTAGTACTGTCTGCTATGGGTAAATACACAGATGAGCTGATAGATATGGCAAAGCAGGTAAATGAAAATCCTCCTAAGAGAGAGATGGATATGCTTTTCACTATCGGAGAGCAGATGTCTGTATCACTTATGGCTATGGCAATGAATTCATTGAAGGTTCCGGCAATATCGCTCAACGCATTCCAGGTGGCAATGCATACGACTTCAGTATACGGTAATGCACGTCTGAAGAGAATTGATGTCGAGAGGATCAGACATGAACTTGAGCAGAGAAAGATAGTTATAGTTACAGGATTCCAGGGAATCAACAAGTATGATGATTACACAACCCTTGGCCGCGGTGGCTCAGATACAACAGCTGTTGCGCTTGCAGCGGCACTTAACGCTGATGCGTGTGAGATCTATACAGATGTGGATGGAGTATACACAGCAGATCCACGTAAGGTAAAGAACGCACGTAAATTGGATACAATAACATACGATGAGATGCTTGAGCTTGCTACACTTGGGGCAGGCGTTCTGCACAACCGTTCAGTTGAGCTCGCCAAGAAGTTTGGTGTTCAGTTGGTTGTTCGTTCAAGTCTCAATTTTTCAGAAGGTACAATAGTTAAGGAGGATACTGGGATGGAGAAGATGTTGGTTAGTGGTGTTGCGTCAGATACAGACTCAGCAAGAGTAGCAGTAGTAGGACTGGAGGATACACCGGGGGTTGCATTTAGGCTTTTCAATCTGCTCGCAAAGAACGATATTAATATAGATATGATCCTGCAGTCGGTAGGAAGACACGGAACAAAGGATATCACATTTACATGCAGCGATGAGAACGCAGACAGAGCAGAGGAGATCATCAAGAACAACATCGGTAAGTACGAGAGCATTGATGTAAACAAGAATGTTGCAAAGGTTTCTATCGTTGGTGCAGGAATGCAGTCAAATGCAGGTGTTGCAGCAAAGATGTTCGAAGCACTCTATGATGAGAATATCAATATCAGAATGATATCAACATCAGAGATCAGAGTTACTGTACTCATTGATGAGCAGTATACAGAACGCGCCATGAATGCAATTCATGACAAGTTCGCTCTCGGCGATCGTTAATTGTTATAGAACCAATAAAGTCCTGTTATATTAGGATAGTATATACGCCGGGGGAAACTCCGGCGTATATTATCATGAGGACTCTCCCGCCCTCAAGGCGGGAGAGTCCTCGTGATAAAGCAGACGCCGCGCGGAGCGCCTAAAAATGCGTCTGCCCCCGTATGAGGAGAATGTAATGAATTTAGGAAGGAGTTCAGGGTATGAAGAGAGCAGATTATATATCGTGGGATCAGTATTTTATGGGAATAGCTATGATGTCCGCGGAGAGAAGTAAAGATCCGTCTACGCAGGTTGGGGCATGTATAGTAGATAAGAATAATAGAATTCTGTCGATGGGATATAATGGAATGCCGGCGGGATGTGATGATGACGCTATGCCGTGGGGAAAAGTGGGAAATCCACTGGACAACAAATACTTCTATGTGTGCCATGCGGAACTGAATTCCATTCTTAATTACAGAGGTGGAAATCTAAAAGATGCCATTATATATTCGACACTGTTTCCTTGCAATGAGTGTGCCAAAGCAATCATTCAGTGCGGCATCAAGGAAGTTGTATACATGTCGGACAAGTATGCTTCCACGGACAGCACAATAGCGTCAAAGAGAATGTTTGACATGGCTGGGGTGAAGTACAGACAGTTTGAGTCTAAAGGAAAAAAGATCACTCTGGATCTTTAGAGTACGGATCAATTTGTGTATGTATAACAGACAGGAGATAGACTAGTGATCATAGAGAGTAATAGCAGAGAAGAGACATATAAAGTTGGAATACAGCTTGGCAAAGATGCTGTTTCCGGACAGGTGTACTGTATATACGGTGACTTGGGTGTGGGAAAGACTATCATATCCCAGGGCGTGGCGGCAGGCCTTGGCATAACCGAAGTCGTAAACAGCCCTACGTTTACAATAGTGAAAGAATATGATGAGGGAAGGCTTCCGCTGTATCATTTTGACGTGTACAGAATCGGTGATGTTGACGAGATGGATGAGGTAGGATATAACGAAATGATATACGGGGAAGGTGTATGCCTGATAGAGTGGGCAAACCTTATAGAAGAAATACTGCCTGATGATTACACCAGGATAGATATAGAGAAAGATTTGAACAAAGGCCTTGATTACAGGCGTATCACAATAGAAGAGAGGCATGCTCACAGATGAAGATTTTAGCATTTGATAGTTCAGGATTGGTTGCGTCGGTCGCAATAGTCCAGGATGATAATTTAATTGCGGAATATACGACAAACTACAAAAAAACACATTCACAGACACTTCTGCCTATGCTGGATGAGATCGTGAAGATGACAGAGACGGACAAGGAAAGCTTTGATGCACTTGCAGTCGCTGCAGGACCAGGCTCATTTACAGGACTCAGAATAGGCTCAGCCACTGTAAAAGGACTTGCTTTGGCATGGAATATTCCAGTCATTGCGGTTCCGACACTGGAAGGCCTTGCCTATAACATGTGGGGAAGCAGCAGGCTGATATGTCCTATCATGGATGCGAGAAGAAAACAGGTGTATACTGCACTCTACAGATTTGACAAAGCGGATCGTCTTGAGACAATTTTTAAACAGACGCCTATGGATATTATAGAGCTTATCACGCTGTTGAATGACAGAAATGAGGAGGTCGTATTTGTGGGAGATGGAATAGATGTGTATTCTCAGACCATAAAGGAGAATATAAAGGTTCCATATGCATTTGCACCTGCACATATGAACAAACAGAGAGCAGGCTCGGTGGCTGCTGCAGCACAGATAAGATTTGCTGATGGAAAGTATCAGAACGGCGATGATTTTGCCCCTGAATATCTCAGACAGTCTCAAGCGGAACGGGAGAGAACAGAGAAAGAAAAGGCAGTATTAGAGAAGAAAGTAGACTAGGTTTATATACTTTGACAGATAGCCATAGCTTTTCTGACTTTGACGGTGAGTGATACAGAGATGAATGATATAGAGAAGATAAAAAATATAGCTGCACTGGAGTGCGAAGCTTTTTCAAATCCGTGGACCTTGGAAATGATACAGTCCTCCATGGCATCAGACTTTGACCACGTGGAAGTAATGGAGAAAGATGGAATATTTCAAGGGTACATCATATATTCTGTGGTATGTGATTCGGCGGATCTCCTGAGGGTGGCGGCAAAGTCGGAATATAGACGTCAGGGTATCGGAACCAGCCTTATGGAGATGATGATAAAAGACTGTGAAAAATCGGGCGTTCAGAATATATTTCTGGAGGTAAGGCAGTCAAATGCACCGGCGATCGGGATGTATGGCAGGTTCGGATTTCAGGAAATCTCTAGAAGAAAAAGATACTACACGTCCCCGGTTGAAGATGGTATAGTCATGCAGAAAGAAATGAGCATATAGAATATGACAGAAAAATATGGAAAAATAATGAAAAAGACTGAAATAAAACCGAAAGAAAACGAAAAATATATAAATAACTAGAAATAAATAAAAACGACAGGACGATGGAAAACATTGTCGGTATATTATATGCATGATCTGGCTTATAATCAGAAACATGATACAGGCGGGAAATAGCCGGATAGGAGAATAGTATGAGTGAGATCAGATGTAATATGTGTGGAAGAAAGATTGTATTTGGAGAAAAACACGATAAAGAGGACTATGTTCTTATTCAGAAAGAATGGGGATATTTTTCAGACAAGGATGGCAAGAAATACACATTGAGAATGTGTGAGAACTGTTACGATAAGCTTGTTGCAGCTTGTGTTATACCTCCGGAAATAGAAAATGTGACAGAGTACGCATGATGTAAGGCGCACTGTGACAGAAATGGAGAAAGAACATGATAGATGTATGTCTTTTGGGAACAGGGGGGATGATGCCGCTTCCATACAGGGCGCTCACATCCCTCGTGGTCAGATATAATGGGCATGAGATGCTGATAGATTGCGGAGAGGGAACACAGACTTCTATGCGTCAGCAGGGAACAATTGGGTTTAAGCAGATAGACGTTATATGTTTTACCCATTTTCATGCAGATCATATAAGCGGGCTTCCTGGACTGCTGCTGACTATCGGCAACGCAGAAAGGACTGAGCCTCTGCTCATGGTAGGTCCAAAACGGCTTGAGAAGGTTGTAAATTCACTCCGGGTCATAGCACCGGAACTTCCATTTGAGATAAAATTCCAGGAACTTTCGGAAGCGGAGGAGTCATTTGAATGGCAGGATATCAGAGTAGATGCATTCAGGGTAAATCATAACGTGACTTGTTATGGATATTCGATGACACTTCCCAGAACTGGTAAGTTCAGCGTGGACAGAGCCAAGGAGAATGATATCCCAATGAAATACTGGAACGGTCTACAGAAGGGAAATACCTACGAAGTGGACGGCCATGTATACACGCCGGATATGGTGCTTGGACCTGAAAGAAAGGGGCTTAAGCTTACATATTGTACAGACACAAGACCTACACCCCTTATAGAAAAATATGCTGAGGGTTCCGATCTATTTATATGTGAGGGAATGTACGGTGAGAAGGAGAAAGAGATAAAGGCTGTTGAGCATAAGCATATGATGATGCAGGAGGCTGCAAATATAGCGGCAGAGGCAGATGTCGGAGAGCTGTGGCTTACGCATTATAGTCCTTCTATGGCTAAGCCGGCAGTGTTCATGGATGAGATCCGGTCGATCTTCCCTAGAACAATAGCAGCAAAAGACAGGACAACGACAACCTTGAAGTTCTCGGAAAATGAATAGCAGAAGTTTATTGTGGCGGGAAAACACAGAAAAATGTATAGAAGCTGTTTGTAAAGTTTATGATCATGGCAGATTATATATATGATTGTATAAAATCGCGTATAGACAAGGGTGAGATGAATTATGGAAAAAGAAGTAAAAATACTGGCTATAGAATCGTCGTGTGATGAGACATCTGCGGCGGTAGTCGTCAACGGAAGAGAAGTATTGTCAAATGTGATATATTCCCAGATAGACATACACACACTATATGGCGGAGTTGTCCCAGAGATTGCATCGAGAAAGCATATAGAGAAGATAACCCAGGTTATCAGACAGGCGTTAAAAGAGGCGGGCTGTACACTCGATGATATAGATGCGGTTGCGGTAACATATGGACCGGGACTTGTGGGGGCGCTTCTTGTGGGTGTAGGGGCTGCAAAGGCCATTGCTTTTGCAAAGAATATACCATTGGTCGGAGTGCATCATATAGAAGGGCATATTGCGGCAAATTATATAGAGAACAGGGATCTGGAGCCACCATTTATGTGCCTTGTAGTGTCAGGAGGACATACACATCTCGTAAAGGTAGTGGATTATGGAAAGTTCGAGATTTTGGGAGTAACTAGAGATGATGCAGCAGGAGAAGCATTTGACAAGGTGGCGCGTGCAATAGGGTTGGGGTATCCGGGCGGACCTAAGATAGATCGCAAGGCGAAGGAAGGAAATCCAGATGCCATAGAGTTTCCAAGGGCAAAGGTTGCAGAGTCGGTGTATGATTTCAGCTTTAGTGGACTCAAATCAGCTGTGCTCAACTACATAAATCAGGCTCATATGAGGAATGAGTACATAAATGAGGCTGATGTTGCAGCGTCGTTCCAGAAGGCGGTCACAGAGGTGCTGACGGAGCATGCTGTAGCAGCTGCAAAAGAATTTAAGATGGACAAAATAGCTATAGCAGGGGGAGTTGCGTCCAATTCTGCCCTGAGAGCCAGCATGAAGACAGCCTGTG